>NZ_JACOFQ010000039.1:0-58099 GCF_019455395.1 Bradyrhizobium sp. BR 10261 | reverse complement strand
CTCGCCTCGGCCATTGCGGAAGGGGATATCCGCTGCCTCCTCATGGTGCTGGTGCACATGACCGGCGACGAGCGCTGGCTAGAGCCTCCTTATCTTCCCAAGCGCGACATCCGTCTCATCCCCGATCCCGAGGCCGGCGTCCCCCGACAGATCCAGGACGAGATACGTGCCGCCGTGGTCGAGCTCTTTGCCGACGACACGCCAACACGCGTCATCACCGATCCCGGCGAAGAGCTGCTGCTCAAGATGATGCGCGCCTGCCTCGGCGAGAACGTCGCACCGGAATATGCGCCGCTGATGCGCGAGGAGATGGGCTTTGTGTCGCGCGAGGCGCAATGGACCAGGCGGCCATCGGACGAGAAGCTCACCGCGCAGCACGTGCTGATCGTCGGCGCCGGGGTCTGCGCCATCGCGCTCGCCGTTGCGCTCGGCCATCTCGGCATTCCCTACACCATCGTCGAGAAGAACGCCGAGCTCGGCGGCACCTGGTGGATCAACCGCTATCCCGGCTGCGGCGTCGACACGCCGAACCACTCCTATTCCTACTCGTTCGGCCCGCGCAATGCCTGGACACGCTATTTCTGCCAGCGCGAGGAGCTGCTCGGTTATCTCCTGAAAGTCGCCGATGAATACGGCATCCGCAAGCATCTGCGCGTCAAAACGGAGCTGACCTCGTCGCGCTGGGATGAAGGAAAGCGGCGCTGGATCTCGACGCTGAAGACGTGCAATGGGGAAGAAACCTTCGAATCCACCGCGCTCGTCGCGGCCATCGGCCAGCTCAACGATCCCTCCCGCGCGCAATTCAAGGGCGAGGAGAGCTTCGAGGGCACGATCCTTCACTCGGCGTTGTGGTCGGACGACATCAAGCTCGACGGCAAGCATGTCGCCGTGATCGGCACAGGCGCGACGTCGATGCAACTGGTGCCGTCGATTGCCGGCCGCGTCGCCTCGGTCACGGTCTATCAGCGCAGCGCGCAATGGGCGCGACCGGTGAAGGGCTATGCCGATCCGATCACCGAGGGCGCGCGCTGGCTGCTCGCGCACCTGCCGTTCTATGTGCAATGGTATCGCTTCAACATGTTCTGGCGCTACGGCGATGGCCTGCTGCCGTTCCTGCGCAAGGACCCGGCCTGGCCGCATCCGGAGCGCGCCGTCAACAAGGGCAACGATCGACACCGCCAGGAGCTGACCGACTTCATCCTGTCAGAGCTGAAGGACCGGCCCGACCTGATCGCAAAATGTGTGCCGACCTACCCGCCCTATGGCAAGCGCATCCTGCTCGACAACGACTGGTTCAAGACATTGACGCGGGATCATGTCGAGCTCGTCACCGACGCAATCGACCATTTCGATCAAAGCGGCGTCGTCACCGCCGACGGCACGCACCGCCCCGCCGACATCATCGTGGTTGCCACCGGTTTCAAGGTCACCGAGATGGCCGCGCGCCTCAACATCAGCGGCCGGGACGGCAAGGCTTTGCGGCAGGCCTGGGCCAACGACAATCCGACGGCGTTTCTCGGCCTCACCGTGCCCGATTTCCCCAACTTCTTCTGCATGCTCGGACCCAATTCCGGTCCGGCGCATGGCGGCAGCGTCATCTTCCAGTCGGAATGCCAGAGCCGCTACATCTCAGTTTGCCTCGTCGACATGATCGAGCACGACATCGCCGCGATTGATGTCCGCAGGGATGTGCTCGACGATTACGTCAGCAAGGTCGATGCAGAGCACGAGGCGATGATCTGGACCCATCCGGGCATGAGCACTTACTATCGCAACGCAAGCGGCCGCGTGTTCTCGGCGATGCCATGGCGCTTCGTGGACTATTGGCGCATGACGCACGATCCGGACATGCGACAGTACAGGTTGACGAAGGCGTAGGTTCGCGGCTCTACGCCGCGAGCCCGCTTTCCACCGGCGCGAATTCCAGCCCGAGGCTGTCCGCCACCGCCTTGTTGGTGATACGGCCGCGATGCACGTTCAGCCCGTTGCGCAAATGCGGGTTCTCCAGCATCGCGGCAAAGCCCTTGTTCGCCAGCATCAGGCCGAACGGCAGCGTCGCATTGTTGAGCGCCTGGCTTGAGGTGACCGGCACCGCGCCCGGCATGTTGGCCACGCAATAATGCACGACGCCATCGACCTCATAGGTCGGCTCCGCATGCGTCGTCGCATGCGAGGTCTCGAAGCAGCCGCCCTGGTCGATCGCGACGTCGACCAGCACCGCGCCTGGGCGCATCGATTTCAGCATCGCGCGCGTGACGAGTTTCGGAGCGCTCGCGCCCGGCACCAGCACCGCGCCGATCACGACGTCGGCGCTGAATACTTCTTCTTCGACGGACTCGATCGTCGAGAAGCGCGTGCGCACACGTCCGGTGAAGAGATCATCAAGCTCGCGCAAGCGCGGAATCGAGCGGTCGATCACGGTGACTTCGGCGCCGAGGCCTGCGGCCATCCGCGCGGCCTGCATTCCCACCACGCCGCCGCCAAGCACGACGACGCGCGCCGGCTGCACGCCCGGCACGCCGCCGAGCAGCAGCCCGCGACCGCCGGCCGTCCGCTTGAGCGCGGCGCCGGCGGCCTCGATGGCGAGGCGGCCGGCGACTTCGCTCATCGGCGCGAGCAGGGGGAGGTGGCCGGCCGCGTCGGTGACGGTTTCATAGGCGATCGCTGTGCAGCCGGAAGCGAGCAGGCCCTTGGCTTGCTCCGGATCCGGCGCAAGGTGGAGATAAGTGAACAGGATCTGGCCTTCGCGGAGCTGGGCCCATTCGCCCTTCTGCGGCTCCTTCACCTTCACGATCATCTCGGACTTGGCGAAGATGTCGCTTGCGCTCGCCGCAATGGAGGCCCCTGCCCGCTGGTACACCTCATCGGACGCGCCGATGCCGTTGCCAGCGCCCGTCTCGACCGTCACCTGGTGCCCGGCTGCGACATATTCGCGGACGGCGCCCGGGGTGAGCCCGACGCGATATTCCTGGACCTTGATTTCCTTGGGTACACCGACACGCATCCTGCTGGTCTCCTTTTGATTCCTCCTGAGATCGTAGCGGCGCAGGCGGTTTGGTTTCGTGCAAATATCCGCTAGCTTTGACCTTCCCGCGCCGGTTTCGGTCGCGGAAGTGTCCTTTCACGCCGGAAACGAAACCTTGGCCCTCGACCGCAAAGACCTCGCGATTCTCGCGGAACTCACGACCAATGCGCGCGCCAGCCATACCGAGCTCGCCAACAAGGTCGGCCTGTCAAGCACAGCGCTGGCGCGACGGCAGAAGGCGCTGGAGGATGACGGCTACATCCAGGCCTACCAGGCCGCGCTCGACCTCGCCCAGTTCGGCCTCACCACGACGGTGCTGGTGCGCATTGCGCTTGAGAGCCAGAGCGACGAGGCCCTGAAGGCCTTCGAGGCGGAGGTGGTGAAGTGTCCTTCCGTCGTGCGCTGCTTCCTGATGTCAGGCACCGACGATTACATCCTGATCGTGCTTGCACGTGACATCCAGGATTTCGAGCGCATCCACCGCACCGAGCTGTCGCGACTGCCGCGCGTGGCGCGGGTGCAATCGAGTTTTGCGTTGCGCGAGGTCGTCAACCGCGCAGTGCCGACCGTGGTGTTCGGCGAGACGAAGCGGTAGAGCACGGTGCTCGATTGCCGCCAACTGTCATAGGACTTGCATCGAATGTGCAGAGACCTGTCGGCTCCGCACATTCGGGACTTGCCATGGACTATTTCAAACGCTTCAACTTCCCGTTCGTCGCACCCGGGTTCGACGCCGGCGACCTCGAAGCGTCGGGTTCGCGCGCGCTCACCTGCACTGCGGCGTCGCCCATCGCCACGGCCGCTGCACCGACACCGTCATGGTGCAACGTTCGCTCGGTGCGGGGACGACGGCTCCGCCGCCGGTCACAGCGCCGGGCCGCTAGCCCTCACGACGGAAAATCGGACGGCCTGACCTGGATGCGATCGGCATGCAGCGACCAGTGATGCAACGCCTGGTCCTTGCAGAATTTTGCCTTCGCTCGCTCCGTGGCCTCGATCTCGTCGATAGCGTCGATCTCGAGCGTACCCTGACAAACTTCGCTCTGCCGGCCGTACTCCCCGAGCACGTCCTTCATGAACCTGACGACATAAGTTGACATGGGACCTCCTGCTGCGCCGCCGGCACTCTAATCCCATTTAGGCCGGTTGGGGGAGGGAGATTTTGACGCGGATCAAGGCAAGGCGGCGGTTCCCGCCACCGATGCGCCCGTCGATACAGTCCGTCAGCAATCAGGCGGTGATGTCGAGCAGGGACTTTTCCGTCTCGGAATAGGCCTGAATGACCTTGGCATTGGCCACGAAGCTGTATTTTGCGGTCGCCAGCTGAACGAATTGGTCAGCGAGATCGACATTAGGCGCAGCGACCAGGCCATCCTGGTTTGCGAAGGGAGCGCTCGGGTCGGATTGTGCGATATAGCTCGGCGACACCGTCGACACGGTCGCGACCGTACCGCCAGGCGTCGAGCCGCTCGATCGGTCGACCTGATCGACGCGTAGCGGTACATAGGCCGCCGGAAACGTGGGAGCAATGCCCGAACTGCCCGCACCGGCCGGTGCGCCCGATCCGCTTGACGCGGGCAGCGGACCCGCCGTTCGAACATTGGCAATGTTGCTGGCGGCCACGTTCGCTCGCAAACTCGCCGCAGAAAGTCCTGACGCCGCAATCGAAAAGATGCTCATGGGCCCTGATCTACAGGACAAGTCATACGCGTTCACTGACCCAATCAGTAAAATCCGTTGGGTTCTGTTTTCATCCGCGTAACCAGCGCAGAGGGCGCTTCGCCCCTACCCCGGCGTCACGCCAAAGGCCTGCCTGAAGCGCTCGGCATAGACGGGCCAGACCTCCGGATTGATGATGCGCGGCGGCCGCTTGCCGTCGAGCGTCTCCAGCACCTGCTCGGCTGCGATGCGGCCCATGTTCCGGCGGGCTTCGATCGTCACACCCGCCGTATGCGGGCTTGCCAGCACGTTGTCAAACTGCAGCAGCGGATGCTCCGGCGGCGGCGGTTCCTTGGACCAGACGTCGAGACCGGCACCGGCGATGCGCTTGTCGCGCAACGCCTGGAGCAGCGCATCCTCGTCGTGGATGAAGCCGCGTGCCGTGGTGATGAAATAGGCGTGCGGCTGCATCAGGCCGAATTCGCGCACGCTGATCATGTTGCGGCTGCCCTTGTTGAGCGGGCAGGAGATCGAAACGAAATCGGCTCGGCGCAGCAGTTCGTCAAGCTCGACCTTCTCGCCACCCCGCTCGGCCATCACCTCTTTGGTGAGATAGGGATCGTAAGCCAGCACCTTCATGCCGAGCAGGCCCTTGCAGAGCGCGGCGATGCGGCGGCCGACATTGCCGAGACCGATGATGCCGACGGTCTTGTGCTCGACCTCGTTGCCGACGAGCTCGTTACGATTGACATTGGCCTCGCGGCGCAGCCGGCGATCGGACTGGATGATACGCTTGGACAGGGTCAACATCATCGCCAGCGCGTGCTCGGCCACCGAATGCGCGTTACCGCCGGACTGGTTGACGACCAGCACGCCTGCATCCGTGCAGGCCTCGACATCGACGGGGTCGAAGCCCGCGCCGTTGCTGGAGACCAGGAGCAGGTTTGGTGTGCGCTTCAGGAAGGCGGCGTCGACATGGAAGTGCGGCGCCAACTCGTCGCGCGCGGCACCGATCTGATAGACATGCGCCGCGCTCAGGATCGGCGCGTAAAAATCCTCTGGGCTCTCGTTCTCGATGCGGTCGAGCCGTACGTCGGACCGCGCCTTCAGGATGTCGATGTAAACAGGGTTGGCCAGGTATTTGACGTAGAAGACGCGCTTGCTGTTGACCGACATCAGGACCCTTCCGGCTCTGTCGCGGAGGCTCGCAAAGGTCGGCGCAATGCGCGTCCGTTCCTAGCGTTCCTCCCGTTCTCATTATCCCGCTTATGGCACGGCGGTGCCGGCCACGGGAGCCCGTCTGGCGCAGATCACGGTGCCGGCCCGGACATGTTGACAATCCCGTCCGCTCCGTCAAGTTCGGCAAACGCCAGGACGACCAAAGAAGACGGCCAAAGAAGAAGCATGTGCGGCGCGAGGGAGAACGCAATGGCGATTGCGGAGCAGCATAATTCGACGCAGGAATCCGGCGACAAGAGCTGGCATGGCATCGTCCTGCAAACCCTGAAGCGGAATGAAATCAGTCTCATTCCCTACGTGCCCGACCGGGTGCTGACGCCGCTGATCAAGAATTTGCACGCCGATGCTTTCTTTACGACCTTTGCCACCGCCCGCGAGGAAGAGGCCGTCGGCATCGTCTCGGGCGCCTGGATGGGCGGACGGCGCGGCGCGGTGCTGATGCAGACCTCGGGCTTTGCAACGCTGGCAAACACCCTCGCCTCGCTCGCGGTGCCCTACCAGATCCCGCTGATCATGTTCGTCTCCGAGCGCGGTACGCTTGGCGAATTCAACTACGGCCAGTCGCTGGTCTGCCGCACCATGCGCCCGGTGCTGGATTCGCTGGCGATCGAGCACCACACCATCACCCGGCTCGACGAGCTGGAATTCATCGTCGACCGCTCGATCAAGCAGGCCGTCACGACACAGGCGCCGGTGGCGCTGATCCTCAATCCGCTGCTCACGGGCGGCAAGGTCTTCGACAAATGAGCACCGCCATGAAAACTGGCAATACCAAGATCATGAACCGCTTCGATGTGACGTCGCGCCTGATCGCAAAACTCAAGCATGGGGAAGCGGTGATCGGCGGGATCGGCAATACCAATTTCGACCTCTGGGCCGCCGGCCACCGCCCGCAAAACTTTTACATGCTGGGGAGCATGGGCCTCGCCTTCCCGATCGCACTCGGCGTGGCACTGGCGCAGCCTGATCGACGCGTCTTCGCGCTGGAGGGCGACGGCTCACTGCTGATGCAGCTCGGCACGCTCTCGACGATCGCGGCCTTGAAGCCGAAGAACCTGACCATGATCGTGATGGACAACGGCATCTACCAGATCACCGGTGCGCAGCCGACGCCCGCCGCTGATGTCGCCGATCTCGTTGCAATCGCACAGGGCTCGGGCCTCACCAACAGCGCATGGGCCACGGACGAAGAGGATTTCGAGCGGCTGGTCGATGAGGCGATGTCGGCTGACGAGCCCAGCCTGATCGCGCTCCGCATCGACGATAAGCCGGGCGTCGGCACCACCCGCCGCGATCCTGTGCAGATCCGCGAGCGCTTCATGCATGGCCTCGGCGTGCGCGAGCCGCTCTAGGCGCTCGTCATTGACAATAAGGCCCCACGGAGCGTTGCTCCGGGGGCCCTTTGCCTGACGTTCAACCGGATCAGTCGATGATCTTGATCACCCGGCGGGTGCGCGGCTCAACGATCACGCGGCGATCGTTCACCACGGCGTAGCGATACTGGGTGTAGTTCGGCACGGGGCGCAGCACCACGGTCGGGGGCAGCGGCTCGCCGACCTCGACGCGCTCGTGAATCACGACTGAATCATCGCGCGGGATGCCGCCGAGGATCGCATTCGGAATCTCGAGACCGGCGCCGACCGCCGCACCCACGGTGCCGCCAACCATCGCGCCGATCGGGCCGCCGACTTCGCCGCCCGTGCGTGCGCCGTTCCTGGCGCCTTGTTCGGTCGTCGACTGAGCAAAGGCTGCACTCGACGCCAGCAGCGACGCGGCAGCCAACGAAATCACAAGACGGGTCTTCATATCCACACTCTCCAGTATTGTTGTGTGCGCTTTCAACCCGCGGGGGCGGACCATTGTTCCGGTTCCCCTGCGCCGAAAGTTGCATCAAACGCCGAAAGGCGCATCTCACCTTGGGAGTGTTACGCCGTAACAATTCAGCTGGCTGTGATCTCGTGACCCGCCATCAGTTCCAGCGCCCGCACCATGGCCGAATGATCCCAGCCTCTGCCGCCATGCGCGGTGCAGGACGAAAACAATTGCTGCGCGACTGCCGTGCTCGGCAGCGACAGGCCGAGAGAGCGCGCGCCTTCGAGCGCGAGGTTTAGATCCTTCTGGTGCAGCTCGATGCGGAAGCCGGGATCGAAATTGCGCTTCACCATGCGCTCGCCATGCACTTCGAGAATCCGCGACGAGGCGAATCCCCCCATCAGCGCCTTGCGCACCAGCGCAGGATCGGCGCCGGCCTTGGAGGCGAACAGCAGCGCTTCACTGACCGCCTCGATCGTCAGTGCCACAATGATCTGGTTGGCGACCTTGGTCGTCTGGCCGTCGCCATTGGCGCCGACATGCGTGACGTTCTTGCCCATTTTGTCGAAGATCGGCTTCATGGTGCCAAAGGCCCGCTCGGAACCGCCGACCATGATGGTGAGGCTCGCGGCCTTGGCGCCGACTTCCCCGCCGGACACCGGCGCATCGAGGTAGTCCGCACCGAGTGCCTCGATCTTCTTGGCGAACTCCTTCGTCGCCAGCGGCGAGATCGAGCTCATGTCGACCACGATCTGGCCTTTGGAGAGGCCGCCCGCAACGCCGTCCTTGCCGAACAACACGGCTTCGACATGCGGCGTGTCGGGCACCATGATGATGACGACATCGGCCTCCTCCGCGACCTCCTTGGCCGATTTGCAGGCGACGCCGCCTGCGGCAATCAACTCGGGCGCGACGGGCGAAATGTCATGCAGGAATACGCGATGGCCCGCAGCAAGGAGATGGCCGGCCATCGGCCGTCCCATAGTGCCAAGTCCGATGAATCCGATGTCGATCATGGTCTCGTTTCCTCTCGATCAGGTAAGTCGATCTCCGCGCTCGCTCCCTCTCCCGCTTGCGGGAGATGGGAGCGCACCGCCGCTGTGGCTGCGTCTCACGTCTCAAATGTCTGCGCGGCGTGCCAGGACAGGCCTTCCAGCGTCGTGGTGCGCGGCTTGTACTCGCAGCCGATCCAGCCACGATAACCGATCGCGTCGAGATGGCGGAACAGGAAGGGATAGCTGATCTCACCGGTGCCGGGCTCGTGCCGGCCGGGATTGTCGGCGAGCTGGATGTGGGCGATTTGCGGCAAATGTTCCTGCATCGTGCGGGCGAGATCACCCTCCATGATCTGCATATGATAGATATCGTACTGGATGAACAGATTGTTCGATCGCACCTCGGAGATCAGCCGGAGCGCCTGCTCCGTGCCGCTGAGGAAGAAGCCGGGAATATCGAGCGTGTTGATCGGCTCGATCAGGAGCTTGATGTTCTCACGCGCCAGCGTCGAGGCCGCAAAGCGCAGGTTTCCGACCAGTGTCTCCTGCAGCTCGCGCGGATCGGCATCGACAGGAGCAATGCCGACGAGACAGTTGAGCTGTTCGCAATCGAGCGCCTTGGCATAGTCGATGGCACGAAACACGCCGTCGCGGAATTCGGCGGTGCGATCGGGCATGATCGCGACGCCGCGCTCGCCCACGGCCCAATTGCCGGCGGGCAGATTGTGCAACACTTGGGTCAGCCCGTGGGCCTCACGCTGTTCGCGGAGCTGCGCCTTGTCGAAATCGTAGGGAAAGAGATACTCGACCCCGACAAAGCCTGCGGCCTTCGCGGCGGCAAAGCGGTCGATGAACGGCATCTCGTTGAAGAGCATGGTGAGGTTGGCGGCGAATTTCGGCATGATGCTACCCCCTATTCTGCCGGCTGCAGCACGCGCGCAGACCCGACCTCGTCGAGCGGCAAATCCAGCACCTCCTCGAACTCGACGATGTTGTCGATCTCGGTGCCCATCGCAATATTGGTGACACGTTCGAGAATGAACTCCACCACCACGGGCACGCGGTGCTTCGCCATCAGTTCGCGCGCGGTCGCGAACGCGGCCTGCGTGTCCTTGGGATCGGTGACGCGGATCGCCTTGCAGCCGAGGCCTTCAGCCACCGCGACATGATCGACGCCGTAGACGCCGATCTCCGGCGCGTTGATGTTCTCGAAAGAGAGCTGGACGTGATAATCCATCTCGAAGCCACGCTGGGCCTGGCGGATCAGGCCAAGATAGGAATTGTTCACGACGACGTGGATGTAGGGCAGATTGAACTGCGCTCCGACCGCGAGCTCCTCGATCAGGAACTGGAAGTCGTAGTCGCCGGACAGCGCGACGATGTCGCGGTCCGGGCACGCCGCGCGCACGCCGAGCGCTGCCGGCAAGGTCCAGCCCAGCGGCCCAGCCTGCCCGGCATTGATCCAGTTACGCGGCTTGTAGACGCCTAAAAACTGCGCGCCGGCGATCTGCGACAGGCCGATCACGGTGACATAGGTGGTGTCGCGGCCGAACGCCTTGTTCATCTCCTCATAGACGCGCTGCGGCTTGATCGGAACGTTGTCGAAATGGCTCTTGCGCAGCATGGTCTTCTTGCGGTCGCGGCAGGACGCGGGCCACGCCTGGCGCTCGCGGAGTCTGCCGGAACGTCGCCACTCCCGGGCAACGGAAACGAAGAGTTCGAGTGCGGCTTTCGCGTCCGACACGATGCCGAGATCGGGGTTGAACACGCGCCCGATCTGCGTCGGCTCGATATCCACGTGAACGAATTTGCGCCCCTTGGTGTAGGTCTCGACCGAACCGGTATGCCTGTTGGCCCAGCGATTGCCGATGCCGAGCACGAAATCGGACTCCAGCAGCGTAGCGTTGCCGTAGCGGTGGCTGGTCTGCAAGCCCACCATGCCGGCCATCAGCACGTGATCGTCGGGGATCGCGCCCCATCCCATCAGCGTCGGCACCACAGGCACGTTGGCGATCTCGGCGAATTCGACCAGCAGGCCCGAGGCGTCGGCATTGATGATGCCGCCGCCCGCAACGATCAGCGGCCGTTCGGCTGCGTTGAGCATCTCCAGCGCCTTCTCGACCTGCTTGCGCGTGGCCGCGGGCTTGTAGACCGGCAGCGGCTCATAGGTCTCGTCGTCGAACTCGATCTCGGCGAGTTGCACGTCGAGTGGCATGTCGATCAACACCGGCCCCGGCCGGCCCGAGCGCATCACGTGAAAAGCCTGGCTGAAGACGCGCGGCACCAGCGCTGGCTCGCGCACGGTCACCGCCCATTTCGTCACCGGCTTTGCGATCGACTCGATGTCGACGGCCTGAAAGTCTTCCTTGTAGAGCCGCGCCCGCGGCGCCTGGCCGGTGATACAGAGGATCGGAATGGAATCGGCGATCGCCGAATAGAGGCCTGTGATCATGTCGGTGCCGGCCGGCCCCGAGGTGCCGATGCAAACGCCGATATTGCCGGCCTTGGCCCGTGTATAGCCTTCGGCCATGTGCGAGGCACCCTCGACATGGCGTGCCAGGATGTGGCGGATCGAGCCACGCTTCTTCAACGCCGAGTAAAGCGGATTGATCGCAGCGCCGGGAACGCCGAAGGCGGTCGAGATGCCTTCCTTCTCCAGGATTCGCACGGCTGCATCGACGGCTCGCATCTTCGCCATATCGGACCTCGCTCGTTTAAATCAGCGAGCGAGATCATCAGGTGCGCGAGATGCGATCTCAACGAAGCAGATTTTATTTTCCACGATGTGGCAGCCGCTGGAAAAACGCGGCGGTCTCAATCGGTTAGATCAGTCAATGCGTGAAAGCTGATCATTCGAACAACGGCGCCAGCTCCATCTGCGGCACCAGCACGAGGCCCTTGTCGGTGATGCGAATTTCCGGAATGACCGATAGCGGAATCAGATTGAATCCCATGTAGGGGATGGTGCAGCCCGCATCAGTCCATTCCTTCTTCAACACCTTGACCTCTTCGGCCACTTCGATGACGCGCTTGTCGGAGAGCAGACCCGCGATGGGCAGCGGCACCAGCGCCCTCACCTTGCCGTCGGCAACGACGCAGACGCCGCCCTGCTTTTCCTTGATCGCAGCGATCGCGACCTGCATATCGACCTCATTCGTTCCGGCGACGATGAGGTTGTGGCTGTCGTGGCCGACGCTGGAGGCGACCGCGCCCCGCTTCAGCCCGAAGTCCTTGAGGAGACCATAGGCGACATTGCCAGCCGATTTGCCATGGCGCTCGACCACCGTCACGAAGCAGAGGCCATAGCGCTCGAACAGCTGCGGCCAATCCTTGGCCGGCTCGATCGCGACCTTCTCGTGGATCAGCGTAATGCCGGGCAGCGCGGTCTTGATGGCGTTGACGGTGCAGGCCTTTGTCGGCAGCTCCGGCGTCAGCTTGATCTTCTCCGGCAGCTTCACGGTCGCGTAGGCCGCCTTCGGATATTGATAGCGCTGCGACAGCGCCTGATCGAGTCGCGGCGTGATCTTGCGATTCTCCACCACGAGCTCGCCGCCATACCAGGTCGATTGCGGCTTGAGATTGTCGTCCATCAGCACGAGATCGGCGCGGCGGCCGCCGCCGAGCCCGCCGATATCTCCCTCCATGCCAAAGCGGGTGGCGCCGTGCAGCGAACCCATCGACCAGGCCTGTTCCGGCGACATCCCCGCCTTCACGGCTTCGCGCACCACCCAGTCGAGGCCGAACAGCAGGAGGTCATCGGCATCGCGGTCGTCGGTGCAGACGGCGGTGCGCTTGTGCGAGGCCCCGAGTTCGGTGATCGTCCGGATCGCCTGCGGTAGCGAATGCCAGGGCGTTGTCGGCGGCCCGCCGCGCAGGAAGATCCAGACGCCGGCATCGAGCAGATCGTCAGCGATGTCGCGGTCGATCGCTTCATGCGTGTCGGTGACGCCTGAAGCCGCGTAGGCAGCGACGAATTCGCGACCGTAGATGTGGCCGGATACCGGCCGTCCGCGCTTCAGGGCGGCTGCGAGGATCGCGTGGCTGCGCTCGTCGCCCATGGTCACTGGCACGAAATCCATCTTCTCGCCGAGCGCGACCGCTTCCGGCCAACGGTCGAACAGGCCGGCGATCTTGTCGGGCGTGAGGTCGCCGCCGGCGGTCTCCAGTTCCGCCGAGGTTGCCGGCACCGTGCTCGGCACTGTCAGAAAGATCGACAGCGGCGCCTCGCGGGCGTCCTCCAGCATCGCCTCGACGCCGGCGACATCCATGACATTGCCGATCTCGTGGCTGTCGCAGAATATCGTGGTGGTTCCGTTGAGCAACGCGGCCTCGGCGTAGGCGCAGGCCGTCACCATTGAAGATTCGATGTGAATATGCGGGTCGACCAGCCCTGGCGCGATGATCCCGCCCGCGGCGTCATACAGCGGCACGTCGCTCCACATCTTCTTCGCCGTTCCGGCGGGTTTCACCGCGGCGATGCGGCCGCCGGTAATCCAGACCTCGCGTCCCGGGTGGATCCGCTCCGAATAGGTCGAGAGCACCCTTGCACCTGAGATGACGAGGTCAGGCGCGAGCCGCGCAGAGGCGACATCGGCGAGACGTCGCGTCATCGAATGCAGTGGCGAGACGGCAAAGCGGGTCAGTTTGGTCATCGGAGCTCCCGGCGGACGTGGTTCGTCCGGCAATGGTTGCGCCCTCATGCAGGAGGGGCAACTCAATTAAAACGGCACTTCTGCTTACGCATTGGGCAGCCGCTGGCACGTGGCGGGCACAGCCCATCGATGGCCGCGGAAGCATAGCACGGCTCCGCTAGAATCCGCCCTATACAGCCCCAAATGAACTCGCCCGCGCCGCCGCGACCAACTACTTTCAATCGCGGGCGGCTTCGCGCTGGCCTGCGCCTCGATCACGACGTTTGTCCTGTATGTCTACGTGATCAGGGCCGTACTCGACTAGGACGCCTTCGGCTCCGGCGCGACGCCGCCGAGTGCCGCCGTTAGTTCCGCCGCTACCTCGCGCACCATGCGGCCAACCTCTGGCAATCGCTCATCGGTGATGCGGCTGGTCATCCCGGACACCGAGATTGCCGCAAGCGGCTCGGCCAGCGCGTTGTAGACCACGGCGGCGACGCAGCGCAGGCCCATCTGAGCCTCCTCGTCGTCGATGGCAAAGCCCTGCTTGCGAACCATCGCGAGTTCTTTAAAAAGGTCGCTGGGCCGCACGATGGATTTTTCCGTGAGTCTCGGCATGCCGTGATGGCGGATGACCGCGCCGACATCCTCGTCGGAATAGGTCGCGAGCACGGCCTTGCCGACTCCCGATGTCACCATCGCGACGCGGCCGCCGACCTTGGTCAGCGAGCGCATGATCTCGCGGCTCTCCATGCGGGTCAGCACGATGATGAACTCGTCATCGACAACGGCGAGATTGGCGGTCTCGCGGGTGAGATCGCGCAGTTTGCGCAAATAGGGAATCGCCTGTGCGGTGAAATTGCGCCGCCGCGCGAAGCTCGCCCCGACGGTGAAGCTGCGGACGCCAACATGCCATTTGGACTCGGCGCGGTCGAACTGCACGAACCGGCGGCTTTCCAGCGTCGCCAGCAGGCGGTGCACGGTCGAGGCCGACAGGCCGGTGCGAACGGCGAGATCGCTGAGGCGATAACCTTCGTCGTCCTCAGCCAGCGTCTCGAGGATCGACAGCGCGCGGTCGACAGACTGCACGCCGCCGTCACGATCGGCCTCAGCAGCCGATCGTGTCTCAGGCGATTTGCGCCGGATCACGTTCTTGCCCATCGCGACCTGCCGCTGTGGCTGGCGTCATTCCGGGACGCGCGAAAGCCCGAACCCGGAATCTCGATATCCTCAGGTGCGCAAGTGCGCACCATAGTTCGACGCTTCGCGCCGCCCCGGGATGACCGGAGAGATTACGCTCAGAGCAGCCCTGCCCCGCGCGCCCACTTGTACTTGGCACCTAACACCTCGACCGGCAGCTCGGTCGAGTAGGCGTAGGCCGGGATGCCGTTCTGGTAGAGATATTCGGCGGCTTCCTCGACTTCGACGTCGCCGGCCAGTGAGGCCACGATTGGCTTCACAAAGCCCTTGGCCTCCATCTCCTTCTTCACCTCGACCATATTGCGGGCGAACACCATCGGCGGGGTGACGATGGTGTGCCAATAGCCGAGGATCAGCGAGTGGATACGCTCATCCGACAGACCGAGCTTCACCGTGTTGACATAGGTGATCGGCGGCTCGCCACCGGTGATATCCACAGGATTACCAGCCGCGCCGAACGGCGGGATGAACTTGCGGAAGGCCGCATCGAGATCCGGCGGCATCGACATCAGTGACAGGCCGTTGTCGACACATGAGTCCGACAGCAGCACACCCGAACCGCCGGCACCGGTGATGATCAGCACGTTCTCGCCCTTCGGCGTCGGCAGCACCGGCACGCCACGGGCGAATTCGAGCAGCTGCCGCAGGCTGCGGGCGCGGATCACGCCCGACTGTGCCAGAACGTCCTCGTAGATCTTGTCGTTACCGGCGAGCGCGCCGGTGTGCGACGAGGCCGCCTTCGCGCCGGCCGAGGTGCGGCCTGCCTTGAGCACGACGACCGGCTTCTTCTTGGAGACCCGCTTGGCGGCTTCCGCGAAGGCGCGACCGTCCTTGAGGTCCTCGCAGTGCTGCGCGATCAGGTTCGTGTTCGGGTCCTGCTCGAAGAAGGCGAGCAGATCGTCCTCATCGATGTCGGACTTGTTGCCGAGACCGACGATCGCGGAGACGCCCATCTTGGCCGAGCGCGAGAAGCCGATGATGGCCATGCCGATGCCACCCGACTGCGACGACAGCGCGGCGTGGCCCTTGACGTCGTAGGCGGTGCAGAAGGTCGCACAGAGATTGGCGGGCGTATAATAGAACCCGTAGATGTTCGGTCCCATCAGGCGGATGTCGTACTTCTTGCCGACCTCGACGATCTCGGCCTGCAGCTCCGGCGCGCCGGCCTCGGCAAAGCCTGACGGAATCAGCACCGCACCGGGGATCTTCTTCTCGCCGCATTCGGTGAGCGCGCCGGCGACGAACTTGGCGGGAATCGCGAATACCGCGACGTCGATCACGCCGGGCACGTCCTTGACGCTCTTGTAGGCCTTGTAGCCGAGGATCTCGGCTGCCTTGGGATGGATCGGAATGATCTCGCCCTTGTAGCCACCGTTGATAAGGTTCTTCATCACGGAGTTGCCGATCTTGCCGTCCTCGGCCGAGGCGCCGATCACGGCAACCGCCTTCGGCTGCATGATGCGGTTCATGGCTGCGACGATCTCTTCGGTCGGACGCGGCTTCGGCTTTGGCTTGTAGGCGAAGTCGACGACGATGCGCACGTCGGCTGCGATTGCGTCCTTTGCGGTGGCGAAGACCGGGTTGAGGTCGAGCTCGACGATCTCAGGGAAATCGGTGACGAGCTGCGAAACCTTGACGATGACATCGGCCAGAGCGGTGCGGTTCACCGGCTCGCCGCCGCGCACGCCCTTCAGAATTTCATGCGCCTGGATGCCGTCAAGCATCGACAGCGCGTCTTCCCTGGTCGCGGGCGCGAGGCGGAAGGTGATGTCCTTCAACACCTCGACAAGCACGCCGCCGAGGCCGAAGGCGACCAGCTTGCCGAACGAGCCGTCGGTGATCGAGCCGACGATCACTTCGGTGCCGCCGGCCAGCATTTGCTGCACCTGGATGCCCTCGATCTTGGCATCGGCTTTATACTTCTTGGCGTTGCCGAGAATGGTCTCGTAGGCCTTCTCGGCATCTTCAGCCGTCTTGACGCCGACGATGACACCGCCCGCTTCGGTCTTGTGGAGAATGTCCGGGGAGACGATCTTCATCACCACCGGGAAGCCCATCGACGACGCCATTTTGCCGGCCTCGCCGGCCGACTTCGCCACGCCCTCTTTCGGCACGGGAATGCCGTAGGCATCGCAGACCACCTTGCCTTCCGGCGCGGTCAGGCTGGTGCGTTTGTCGGCCTTGACCTGGTCAAGGACCTTGCGGACGACGTCTTTGGAATTCGACATGAGCTTCTCCCTTGACCTTCAGTTCTTACTTTGCAGAGCGCGCGTGATGCGGCTGCCCGTGATATTTGCCATCTCCGCTCCTTGTTCCACCCAGCGGGACGGAGGGCTGAAAGGCCTTGATGACTCCGCCAGCTTGGATCAAAAATGGCTAACGATGGCATTTGGTATGCCAGGAGCCAACTTGTCAAGCTAGAGCACGGTCGATAACGCCGCAAAAAATAGGCAGCTTGACATTCTGGCATGTGGTATGCCAAAAACTTTCCGGCAAATATTCCTGTAAAAGACGACTCCCACTGGAGGAGAATCGTCGTGTCACTGCGGAAACCAACCAAGGCGTTGCCGAACATGGCCGAGGCAGACATCGCAATCGTTCGTATTGCCCCGGAGAGTAGCTTCAAGAACAAGGCGTATGACGCCTTGAAGGAAGCCATCCTCAAGATGGACATCTATTCGACGCCCGAGCCTGTGATGCTGGACGAGCGCGCGCTGTCCGAACGGCTGGGCGTCAGCCGCACGCCGATCCGTGAGGCGATCGCGATGCTCGAGCAGGATGGTTTCGTGAAGACCGTGCCGCGCCGCGGCATCATGGTGGTACGCCGGACCAAGAGCGAGATCGTCGACATGATCCGCGCCTGGGCGGCGCTGGAGAGCATGGCGGCGCGCCTGATCACCACCACCGCGCGCAAAAAGGACATCACGGCGCTGCGCGACTTCTTCAAGGATTTCGGCAAGGACCGCCTGCCCGAGGATCACGTCGAGGAATATTCGAAGGCGAACATCGCCTTCCACCAGGCGCTGATCTCGCTGTCGGAATCCCCCGTCCTGGTCGATCTCACCAACGACCTCTTGCTGCACGTGCGCGGCTATCGCCAGCTGACGATCGGCCGCAAGGACCGCACCGCGACCTCCCTGCCCGAGCATCTCGGCATGATCGAGGCGCTGGAAGCGCGCGACACCGAGCTCGCCGAGAAGCGCGCCCGCGACCACACCCTTGGCCTTGCCGCTTACGTCGAAGCGCACGGCCAAGAACTGTTTACTTAACTGTTCACCTAGCGACATTCACCAGAAGGGCGAACCATTCGCCCCACTACCTTGAGATCAGGGAGACAAGGCCCATGCTGAACACCGCGACCAAGTCCGAAGCACCGGGCACCGAGCAGGAACTGACGGATGGCTTCCATCTCGTCATCGACGCGCTCAAGCTGAACGGCATCAACACCATCTATAATGTGCCGGGCATCCCGATCACGGATTTGGGCCGCATGGCGCAGGCCGCCGGCATTCGTGTGATCTCCTTCCGCCACGAGCAGAACGCCGGCTACGCCGCTGGCATCGCCGGCTATCTCACCAAGAAGCCCGGCGTCTGCCTCACGGTGTCCGCCCCGGGCTTCCTGAATGGTCTCACAGCGCTCGCGCACGCCACCACCAACTGCTACCCGATGATCCTGGTCTCGGGCTCCTCCGAGCGCGAGATCGTCGACCTGCAGCAGGGCGACTACGAAGAGATGGACCAGCTCGCGATCGCAAAGCCGCTGTGCAAGGCGGCCTATCGCGTGCTGCACGCCCAGGACATCGGCATCGGCTTTGCCCGCGCCATCCGCGCGGCGGTGTCGGGCCGTCCGGGCGGCGTCTATCTCGACTTGCCGGCAAAGCTGTTCGGCCAGGTGATGAACGCCGAGGCCGGCCAGAAGTCGCTGGTCAAGGTGATTGACGCTGCGCCCGCGCAGATCCCCTCACCCGCGTCGGTGAAGCGCGCGCTCGACGTGCTCAAGAGCGCCAAGCGTCCGCTCATCATCCTCGGCAAGGGCGCGGCCTACGCGCAGGCCGATGAGGAGATCAAGAGCTTCGTCGAGAAGAGCGGCGTGCCGTTCCTGCCGATGAGCATGGCCAAGGGCCTGCTGCCCGATACGCATCCGCAATGCGCCGGCGCTGCGCGCTCGACCGTGCTGAAGGACTCCGACGTCGTCATGCTGATCGGCGCGCGGCTGAACTGGCTGCTCTCGCATGGCAAGGGCAAGAGCTGGGGTGATCAGCCGAAGAAGTTCATCCAGGTCGATATCGAGCCGAAGGAGATGGACTCCAACGTCGAGATCGTCGCGCCCGTGGTCGGCGACATCGGCTCGGTGGTCTCCGCCTTCAACCAGGCGATGGGCTCGTCCTGGACCGCCCCGCCGGCCGAATGGACCAAGGCGGTGTCGTCCAAGCGTGAAGAGAACGTCGCCAAGATGGCGCCGAAGCTGATGAACAACAAATCGCCGATGGACTATCACGGCGCGCTCGGCGTGCTGAAGAACGTGATCAAGGATCATCCCGAAGCCATCCTCGTCAACGAAGGCGCCAACACGCTCGACCTCGCCCGCGGCGTCATCGACATGTACCGCCCGCGCAAGCGTCTCGACGTCGGCACCTGGGGCGTGATGGGCATCGGCATGGGCCAGGCGATCGCGGCTGCGCTCGAGACCGGCCACCCCGTTCTTGCAGTGGAAGGCGACTCGGCCTTCGGCTTCTCCGGCATGGAGGTCGAGACCATCTGCCGCTACAACCTGCCGATCTGCGTCGTCATCTTCAACAATGACGGCATCTATCGCGGCACCGACGTCAACGGCGCCAACTCCGATCCCGCGACCACCGTGTTCGTCAAGGGCGCGCGCTACGACAAGATGATGGAGGCCTTCGGCGGCGTCGGCGTGAACGCGACCTCGCCGGATGAACTGAAGCGCGCTGTGAACGAAGCCATGGCATCCCGCAAGCCGACGCTGATCAACGCCGTGATCGATCCGGCCGCGGGGTCGGAGAGCGGCCGCATCGGCAACCTCAATCCGCAGAGCGTTCTGCAGAAGAAGAAGTAAGTCCACCCCTCAACCCTTATTCCCTGCGGGTGCAGGGGCAGACAGAGTACGGAGCATACAAGATGACCAAAGCGCTCGAGGGCGTTCGCATTCTCGACTTCACCCACGTCCAGTCAGGACCGACCTGCACGCAGCTGCTGGCATGGTTCGGCGCCGACGTGATCAAGGTGGAACGCCCCGGCGTGGGTGACATCACCCGCGGCCAGCTGCAGGACATCCCGAACGTGGACAGCCTGTACTTCACCATGCTCAACCACAACAAGCGTTCGATCACGCTCGACACCAAGAACCCGAAGGGCAAGGAAGTCCTCACCGAGCTGATCAAGAAGTGCGACGTGCTGGTCGAGAATTTCGGCCCCGGCGTGCTCGACCGCATGGGCTTCCCCTGGGAGAAGATCCAGGCGATCAACCCGAAGATGATCGTCGCGTCGATCAAGGGTTTTGGCCCCGGACCGTACGAAGACTGCAAGGTCTATGAGAACGTGGCGCAGTGCACCGGCGGCGCCGCCTCCACCACCGGCTTCCGCGACGGGCTTCCGCTCGTCACCGGCGCGCAGATCGGCGATTCCGGCACCGGCCTGCACCTCGCGCTCGGCATCGTCACCGCGCTCTATCAGCGCACCCACACCGGCAAGGGCCAGCGCGTCACCGCGGCGATGCAGGATGGCGTGCTCAACCTCGCGCGCGTCAAGCTGCGCGACCAGCAGCGCCTCGCCCACGGCCCGCTCAAGGAATACAGCCAATACGGCGAAGGCATTCCGTTCGGCGATGCCGTGCCGCGCGCCGGCAACGATTCCGGCGGCGGCCAGCCCGGCCGCATCCTGAAGTGCAAGGGCTGGGAGACCGACCCGAACGCCTACATCTACTTCATCACCCAGGCCCCGGTCTGGGAGAAGATCTGCGACGTGATCGGCGAGCCCTCCTGGAAGACCGATCCGAACTACGCCAAGCCGGCGGCCCGCCTGCCGCGCCTCAACGAGATCTTCGCCCGCATCGAACAATGGACGATGACCAAGACCAAGTTCGAGGCGATGGAGATCCTCAACAAGGACGACATCCCCTGCGGCCCGATCCTGTCGATGAAGGAACTCGCCGAGGACCAGTCGCTGCGCAAGACCGGCACCGTGGTCGAGGTCGATCACCCGACCCGCGGCAAGTACCTCTCGGTCGGCAACCCGATCAAGCTGTCGGATAGCCCGAGCGACGTCACCCGGTCGCCGCTGCTCGGCGAGCACACCGACGAGATCCTGCGCGCGGTGCTCGGCTTCTCCGATCACCAGGTCGCCGAGATCCACAAGTCGGGCGCGCTCGACCCGCCGCAGAAGCAGGCCGCCGAGTAAGCGGCACCACATCGCGTCAAACGAAAGGGCCGCCCTTCCGGGCGGCCCTTTTTGCATGAGACGAGACCTTTCGACCGAGTTCCAAACCAAAACCGAAAACAACCCCATGCACAGTAGCCAAAGCCTTGGCCCCAAAAGCGTATTTCGTATTTTTCGAATTTTCGTTGACCCGTCGGGCAAAACAGGCGTAGAATGTCACGATGCGAAGGAGCGCGCGCCCTGACGATTGAAACACGGGCGGAGTAGCCGATCGGCCGCACAAACCCGACAATTCACCGATTGCTGCTTCCTTCAGAACGCGGCCGGGTCATCGCCCCGGCGCTTCGGTTTCGTCATTGCTTTCGAGCCTCTTCCGCAGTGCCGTGACGACGCGTTGAACGGTTTGCAGGTCCTTGACGGAGAGCCCTTCCGAGAGGCGGTTGACCCACGGCGCCTGGAGGGCCATCGCGCCATCGAACGCGCCCCTTCCCTTCTCGGTTAGGACGACAAGTTGAGCCCGCCGATGATGCGGGTTGGTCTCGAAGGCCAACATCCCTTCGGCGTGAAGGTCGTTGACGATCCGCTGGACGTTTTGGCGATTGGCGCCGAGGTCGCGGGCGAGCCACGCGACCGGCTGCGGCCGTCCGGCATGCACGATGGCGCCGAGGATCTGCCAGCGTGCGCTCGTGAGCCCGAGCTGAGCCACCAGACGGTCGCCGGCCGTCAAGAGCTGGCTGTTCAACCGGAATAGATCGAGCATGAGGTCGGTCAGGGCATCGCCGGCTGGCGTGCGTCGGGATTTGAGCATTTGTCACCATCAGACTGTATTGACATTATAATGTCAAATTCGTAGTGTATCTAGCGTACCACATTGACATCATGCAACCAATTAACTGGAGACCTTCATGACGTCGTTCCGCCCCCTCGACCCCGCCTTCCCCATCGATCGCCAGATCGGCATCGATGCCAGCCCCGTTGTCCTCGTGAATGTCTTCACGCTCGATAAGGCCGATGAGCAAAGCTTCCTCCAGGTCTGGCAGGGCGACGCTGCTTTCATGAAGAGCCAGCCCGGCTTCATCTCCACCCAGCTCCACCGCGCGATCGGCGAAAGCCCGACTTATCTGAACTATGCCGTCTGGGAATCGACCGCCCATTTCCGGGCGGCCTTCATGCATCCTGAGTTCAGATCGAAGATCGCGGCCTCGCCCGCCGTCGCTACACCGCACCTGTTTCAGAAGGTCGCGGTGCCCGGCATCTGCGTCGCGTAGCTCGTCCCGCGGCCGCTGCGACACATGTGGTTCAGCAAGTAACCTATGACGCGAGGGCCAGGAACGGAAATCGGCTCGGGCTCTTTGCTTTGACCGACTTCATGCTGCACTCGCCCGGGCATGTCGGCCTCTTCCGTGAGCGGGAAAGGCGGAGCAAACCCGCAGACTCTCGTGAAATCCGTACGCGATTGCGCTGCATGCACAATAGCCAAGTGCTTGGCATCAAAAGCTGGTCGGATTGAGCTCTACCGGATCTGACCGTTTTTCGAGCGGCGCTTCCTATTGAACGAGGCTGGCAGGGCGATAGTTCCCGTGGTTTGATGACTGCGTCTGAACAAGGCGCCGGGCATGACACGAAGCGACGCGTCTATTTGCAAGGAGCGGGAAGCGCGGCCATGTCATAGCCGATGCAGGCGTCGTCTTTGCGCATAGCCAGGGAGGAGATGAGGCCATGACTGCTGAAGCCATCACGACCAATGCTTTCTCGGATCTTACGCGGCTGATTAACGGCTATCAGATTTCGCAAGCCATTCACGTCGCGGCCCGCCTTGGCATCGCCGACCACCTCAGTCAGGGGCCGCTAAGCAGCAATGAACTTGCCCGGCTCAGCGGATCGCATCCGAGGACGCTTTATCGGCTGTTGCGGGCACTGGCTTCAGCCGGTGTTTTCCATGAGGCCGAGAACAGAACGTTCTCGCTCACAGCGATGGGCGAGTGCCTTCGTTCCGACTCGCCCACGCCACTCGACGGCTGGGCCGCCTATGTCGGCCGACCTTATGCCTGGCAGGCCTGGGCCCATCTTGAACACAGCGTCCGCACCGGCGAGAACGCCTTTCGGCATCTCAACGGTCAGAGCGCATGGGAGTATCGCAGCGCCCATCCGGATGAGAACGCGATTTTCAACCGAGCCATGACGGCCAATTCTCGCGGCGCCATCGAGGCCATCATCGCCGCCTGCGACTTCAGCCGCTTTCGTCACGTTGCTGACATCGGGGGCGGTGAAGGCCAACTGCTGGCGGGAATTCTCTCCGCAAACAAGGGCCTGCGCGGAACGCTGTTCGATCAGCCGCACGTGGTCGGCAAGGCGGCCGAAGTTCTGAACAGCCATGGTGTCGCCGACAGGTGCGACATCGTTGCCGGCAGTTTCTTTGAAACCGTCCCGGGGGGCGCTGACGCGTATGTGATGCGGGCGATCATCCACGATTGGGACGACAAGGAAGCGATTTCCATCCTGAAGACCTGCCGCCGCGCCATGACTGATGACGCCAGACTGCTGCTCGTTGAACGGGTCGTGGAGCCGCCGAACGAGGGACTGATCTCGAAACTCAGTGACCTCAATATGCTCGTCATGCTCGGTGCGCTGGAAAGAACGTACGACGAGTATTCCGCGCTGTGTCGTACAGCCGGATTCGAGACGCGCGGCACGACTCGCGCGGGCTCGCTCTACCAGGTCATCGAGGCGGTCCCCAGTAAGGCTGAACGCGTGTGAGGCTTTGCGTCACGGCCGTGAGGCGCGCCTCAGATACGCTTTCGTAGCCTGAGGTTTGGCCATGGCCCGCGGCGAGCCCTAGCTCTCAGCGATGCTGAGGTCTGCTTGCTTCAGCTGATCCGAAAGACGCCGGCAAACTCGGCGCGGCGCTCCTCTACTGTGCCCTCAATTTCACCTTGAGAGGACACCCGCACCGGCATAGGCTTGTCTTGTTTCAGAGAATTCATTTCTTTTAAGGAATTTGGCCATGCTTGCGGAATTCGCTGCACGACATGCCGCCGCTCGAAACATCCACTACGGCTGGGTGATGGCTGCGGTGGGATTTCTCTACTCCCTGTTTGCAAGCTCGGCGCTCGGCGTGCCCAGCGTCCTGATGCGGGAGATCGCTTCCGACGTCGGCGTCAGCATGGGCGAGTTGTCGGCCTCGCAAGGGCTTCGCTTTGCGCTGTTTGGCCTCGTGGCGCCGTTCGCCGGCGGTCTGATGCTCCGCTACGGACCAAGGATGATGCTGGCAATCGCCGGCACGCTGGCGCTGGCCGGATTGCTGCTGACGATCGTCATGACCAACCGGCTCGAGATGTGGCTCGGCCTCGGGCTGATTCTCGGCCTGGCGCCGGGGCTGACGGCGCTGCAACTCGCAGCCGTCATTTCGGTACGCTGGTTCACGACCCATCGCGGGCTGGTGGTCGGTCTCCTGAACGGATCGATCGCAACCGGCACCTTGATCTTCATGCCGCTCGGCGCGTGGATCGCCGAACATTGGGGGTGGCGTGTCGCGCTGCTGCCGTCCGGACTCGGTCTTCTGCTGTCGATCATCCTGTTTCTGTTGCTCGGCAAGGACCGCCCGCAGGAATTGGGCCTGGCGCCGCTCGGGGAGACGTTGATGCCGCCGATCCCCGCAATTCCCACACAGAGCTTTGCGACGATCAGCTTCCGCGGCCTGCGCCTTGCTTCAACCCGGCTGGTGTTCTGGGTGCTGTCGCTGACCTTCCTGATCTGCGGCGTATCGAGCTACGGGCTGACTTCGACCCACTTCGTCCCGTTCTGCGGCGATCTCGGCTTGCCGGCCGTGACGTCGGCAGGCCTGCTCGCCATGATCGGCGTGTTCGACCTGGTCGGCACGATCGGTTCTGGATGGTTGTCCGACCGCTTCGACAACCGATGGCTGCTGGCGATCTATTACGGCTTTCGCGGGCTTGCGCTGATCTGGCTGGTGGAGTCGAACGCAACGCTGGGCGCGATGAGCGCTTTTGCGATGCTTTACGGGCTGGACTTCATCGCGACCGTTCCGCCGACGGTGAAATTGACGGTCGGCGCGTTCGGGCGGGAGATGGGCCCGGTCATCTTCGGCTGGATCTTTGCGGCCCATCAGCTTGGCGTTGGCCTGATGGCCTTTGCCGCCGGCGTCAGCAGGGATGCGCTGGGGACTTACGTTCCAGCTTTTCTCGTCGCCGGGGTCCTCTGCCTGCTCGCAGCGGCAGCCTTTACGCTGGTGAAACGCCCGGCGGTGCCGGCTCCGGCATAACGATCAGAAGAAACGACGCAGTCGCGTCACCGCGCATCCGCTGTCTCAACGTGACGACGGTCCAGTCCAGCCTCGTAGGGTGGGCAAAGCGCAAGCGTGCCCACCACCTTTCGCCACGTTGGAAGATCGTGGGCACGGCGCAAATGCGCCTTTGCCCACCCTACGGCACCTGGTGTGCTCGTGCCCACCGTGTGACGTCGACGAATCTTGCGCTCCTGGCGGATTGATCGAGCGGATCTCGAGGCACGGCAAAAAGCCATCGACAGCGCGCCCCTGGACAGGCTCTGCCCCACCCGCGCTATGATACCCGGGTCACCTCCCGCGGCTCGGCGGGCGATGAATGGCCGCGAGCGACGATGGCGCGACGAACCAGGCTGATGTGCTCACGCAGCGTATAGGCCTCGCTCGCGAAGCCGGCCGGCGTGCGTATTCTGGCGACGGCCTCTTCGATGCGGGCAAGGTCAGCCTCCCACTTGTCTCTCGGCAAATCGCCTGTGCGCGCGGCAACGTCGCGCTCGAGCAGCGCCAGCTCGCCGTACCACCGGTAGATGCGCGAGCGGACATGCCAGCGGACCAATTGCGGCAGGTAGTGGAACAGCGGCAACAGGATTGCTGCCAGAGGCAACAAGATGATGATTGCACGCTCGCCCCAGGCCGCGATCCAGAACGGCAGGTATTGGTAGAGGATCGTGCGGCCGAAGCGTCTGTGCTGATCGGCATCGGTCGAGACGGGCAGATCCACCTGGGCGGTGCCTGGGAATTCGCCGGCCTCCTCGAAAAGACCTTGCCGGCCGTGGATCTCCCTTGCGGCGTCGACCAACAAAAGCGTGATGGCGGGATGGAGGTCCTTGCGCGCTGCCAGCATCACCTTGGTGCCGATCAGGTCAATGTCCTCTTCCGGAATATGGTCCGCCAGGTCGATCACACCGGACGGCAATTTGAGCGTGCTGATGAAGTTGAGCCGACGCCGATAGGCTTCGGCTCGCGTGAAGCTGAGCAAGCTCAGGGTCGGATCTCGCAGTGCGTTCCAGACGGCGGGATTGTCCGCTCCGTCGACAAAGACGACGGCGTCCACCTCGCGCGAGCGCAGCGCAATCAGCGCCGGAAGATTGCTCAAAGGCTCCATCGTGACATTGTCGGGCGTAAGACCGTTGAGCGCGAAAACGGCCTCGCTGAACGAACGTGCCCCGCTGCCGGGAACACCAATGGCGACCTTGCGATTGCGCAATTCATTGACGTAGTTCAGCTGCTCCGACTTGCGGTAGAAAATCCACAGCGGCACATAATAGAGGCTCGCCACCATGACCACGTCCTTGGCGTCGGACGCCTGCGACAGGCCGCCTTGCGTGAAGCCGATATCCACGCCGGACTTCGGATCCTGCAACAGTGCCAGATTGTCTTCTGCACCGTTGGTGATCCGCTCTTCGATCGTGACCCCGGAACGTGCCAGAATGTCGATGTAGCGTTTTGCGTATTGGTGTAAAAGGCCATCTTCCAGGCCGGACGCCAGCACGATGTGGCGCGACGGAGCCGTCTGCCAAACATGCACCACCGCCCAGATCGTTGCAGCGATCAATGCCAAGAGGACGATCGCGAGGCTCAGGCGGCCACGTGGCGAGAGATGTGCGAGGTATTCGGCCCTCACAACGCGCGCTTCAGTGACGAGCGAAGAAGGCGGCGGGTGCCGATGACGTGCGGAAAGTCAGGAGTAATTTCATTGCGCGGCGCTTTCCGTTCATGAAGAAGCCCTCCTTTTTGGAGAGCTCGCGCCATCAAACGCTTGACATAGGTCAAGACCTCGAGGCTCGCAAGAAATTCCGGGACGAATTGTCGGGTCCCGGACGCCTCGTTCGTCCTCGGGCCATGATCGGCCCCTAGACCTCGACGGCGATCAATTCATGAGGATAACAACCATGCCCGGCACTGTCCGCCTGCACCGCGTTCTGACGACCAACCCCGAGAAACTCTATCGCGCCTTCGTGGAGGCGGATGCGCTGGCAAAATGGCTTCCGCCCAACGGCTTCACCTGCACCGTGCATCACCATGAGCCGAAGGTCGGAGGAACTTTCAAGATGTCGTTCCGGAATTTCACGACCGGCAGCGGCCACAGCTTCGGCGGCGAATATCTCGAGCTCGTGCCTGGCGAACGCCTGCGCTACACCGACAGGTTCGACGATCCGAACCTGCCTGGCGAGATCGAGGTGACGGTGGTGCTGAGGAAAGTGCTTGTCGGCACCGAGCTCGACATCACGCAATCAGGCATTCCCGACGCAATCCCGCCGGAAGCCTGCTATCTCGGCTGGCAGGAATCGCTGCGCAACCTTGCGCGCCTGGTCGAGCCCGAGATCAAGCCATAGCAGCGACGTTGGTCTCGTAGGGTGGACAAAGGCGCCCTTGCGCCGTGCCCACGATCTCTACAACACGGCGACGGACGCGTGGGCACGCTCCGCTTTGCCCACCCTACGGCACTGTTGATCGAACACGCAGATGGTTCGCAATGAAGCAGTCTCCATCGCCAACAGATGGTGGGCACGGCGCAAGAGCGCCTTTGCCCACCCTACGCCGCCTGTCAGGATCGCGCTTTAGCTGGCGCCGCCTTGGCGGCGTCTGGAGTTGCGGCCAGACGGTCCCTGCCAATATGGATTCTCCTGGCACATGGCCGAGAGTCCCGAAGCCGTCATCCGGCATTGATCCATCGACGTATAGCTGCAGTCGAAGCTGATGACGCCCCGTGCCTGCCATCTCTGAAGGCACACCGGATAGCGCGGATCATAGCGTTGAGCCGTGGCCGGGGCGGCGCCGAGCACCATTGTCGTACCCACCAGGATCATCCAGCACAGCAAGCGCATCTTTGGGCCTATCCTGAATTTCAGATCGACCGGCCAGTGCGAGCGACGCATCATCGCCTAGTCGATCGTTGCGTTCACCGTGATGACCGACCGTCCTGAGCCGTACGGACCTTTGCCCGATCCGTAGATGGCAAAGGTATCGCTGCCCTTGTAGCCACGCGGCGCCGAGTAGGTAAAGGTCGTGATGTTGACCTGCCTCAGCGCTCCCTGCGCAGGCTTTTGCGCAATGCCTGATGCCGTCATCATGCCGGGAATTCTCATCGGAAAGTTGCAGGTTTCGCCGGATTTGACGGCAATGAACGCGACCATATCGACGCCAAAAGCGGACGGATTTCCCGTGACCCGACAATCCCTCGCATGCGCCGGATCGGCGGCTACGCCAAACGCAAGCACGATCAGGGCGAAGAACCGACGCATGGCTGACCTCCCGTAGCGACCGGAAAATCAAAGTCGGACCCGATCAATCACCATTGATCTGCGTCAACGGTTCGCAACGCCGGCAGAGGCCTACGCGCGGGCCTTCAGCCCGCCATCGGCGGTCCAGCGATCCGGCGCGGGACTGTGCCCGATCAGCGCGAGGCCGTAAGCGATCGACTCGAACTGGTCGCCCGACATCAGCCTCTCGTTGCCGAAGCGGTCGGCGAACAGTTTTCGGACCGCCGGCACGAAGGAGGTGCCGCCGGTCAAAAACACCTTCTCCACCTCGCGCGCGGTGATGCGGGCTTCGCCCAGCACCTTGTCGACGGTGGCGCCGAGGCGCGCGATGTCGTCGGCGATCCAGGACTCGAACTTCTTCCGCCTGATGGCCGAGCCGATGTCGACGCCGCCGCCCCTGAAGCGGAAGTCCACTTCGTCCTTGGCCGACAGCGCGACCTTGGCGTCGGAGACCGCGCGATAGAGCGAGAAGCCGAGATCGAGGTCGACGATGGTGATGAAATCCTCGAGCTGTTCAGGCTTGAGCGCCGTGCGTGCAAGCTCGCGGAGCTCGCGCAGGTCGCCGTTGCTCTTCATCAGCGCGAGCTGATGCCAGCGTGCCAGGTTGGTGTAGTGGCTATTCGGGATCGGCAGCACCTTGTCGAACGAGCGGAAGCTCGAGCCCTTGCCGAGTCGCGGCGAGACGATTTGATCGACGATGCGATAGTCGAACGTGTCGCCGGCAATGCCGATGCCGGCATGGCCGAGCGGCTCGGCGCGCAAATGGCCGCCGGCGCGCGAGAAACGCATCACCGAGAAGTCGCTGGTGCCGCCGCCGAAATCCGCAACCAGCACGGTGGCATCGCGCTCCAGCCTTCGGGCAAAGGAGAACGCCGCACCGACGGGCTCGTAGACATAGCGGGCATGGCCGGCACCGAGACGTTCGAAGGCGGCGCGGTAGCGCTGCATGGCCAAATCATCGTCGGGATTGCCGCCGGCAAAGCGCACGGGACGGCCGACGGTGATGTTCCCCGCCTCGAAGCCGAATTTGTCGCCGCCATGGCGCGCCAGCGTGCGCAGGAATGCAGCCAGGATGTCCTCGAACTTGAAGCGCTGCCGGAACACTTGCGTGGTGTTGAAGCTCGAGCTGGCCGCGAAGGTCTTGAACGATTGCAGGAAGCGGTAGACGTGGCGTCCCTCGAGAAACTGCTCGATCGCCCACGGCCCGCCCTCGGCCTGGGCGCCGGCGCCCGGCCGGTCCTCCCAGAAGCACAGCGCCGAGACGTAGGTGCTGTGGCGTTGCCCGCCGTGGTCGAACCGGATGGCTTCGACCCGGCGGTCGTCCGCCGCGAGGGCGACGACGGTATTGCTGGTTCCAAAATCGATGCCGATCGAGACGGCGGGCGAGGCGCTCGACATGAACACTCTGATGGTTGGATGGAAGGGGGCGCACCACTAACGGCTCCGCACGCTGCTGCCAAGACCTTTGATTGTGCATCGCGTCAGGCAAATAGCCCGGATTCAGCAGCGTTTGGCTGTCTTAAGCCCAAATCGGCTCTCCAACGCATCATTATGCTGCAATGCGAAGAGCTGCATGCTGCTATGCACTGGCATGCATGGACATTGGCATCTGGTATACATAGATTGCCCTTCGAAATGAGACAGCACTACTGACTGTCTCGGGAAAGGGAATTCCGATGTCCAAGACCGCATCCGTCGCGCTCGCGCCCTCCGCCTCGCTGTTGGCCCGCCTCATGGCCGCGATCGACCGCTTCCTGATGGCGAGCGCCGAGATTTCCAACCAGAACGGCGACCTGCCCCGGTTCGGCCTGTAACGAACGGATCCCAGGTCGCGCGCGTCGAATTGTCGCGCCGGTTGCAAATCCAGCGAATTCCTACTTTTGAAGAATGGCTCCGCACTGCGGAGCCATTTCTATTTGGGATCGGCTCACACGTGCACCCTCGATAAAACGAGGTTGCGTCATAAGCGCACAATGGGTCAGGGCGCGCTTGAAGCTTGGCATAATGAATACAAGAATGTCGCCAACGCTCGCTCAAAAGACAGAAGCGCAACCGGAGGATTCATGACGGACATGGTGCAGGCCACAACAGCCCCTTCAGCCGCACGCGTCAGCGACACCTATCGCTGGACGCAATTGGCGATCGGCGTGGCGGCGATGGTGATGATCGCCAACTACCAATATGGCTGGACTTTCTTCGTCCCCGACATCCAGAAGACATTCGGTTGGGATCGCGCCTCAATCCAATGGGCCTTTACGCTGTTTGTTTTGTTCGAGACCTGGCTGGTGCCGGTCGAAGGATGGTTTGTCGATAAATACGGTCCGCGCATCGTCGTGCTGGTCGGCGGCGTGCTCTGCGCGATCGGCTGGGCCATCAACGCGCAGGCCACCACGCTCAACGGCTACTATCTCGGCATGATCATCGCGGGCATCGGCGCCGGTGGCGTCTACGGCACCTGCGTCGGCAACGCGCTGAAATGGTTTCCGGACAAACGCGGTCTTGCAGCGGGCATTACCGCAGCCGGTTTCGGCGCGGGCTCTGCGCTGACGGTCGCGCCGATCCAGGCCATGATCAAGGACTCTGGCTTCCAGACCACCTTCCTCTATTTCGGCCTTGGACAAGGCATCATCATCTGCATCCTCGCCTTCTTCCTGCTGGCGCCGAAAGCGGGCCAGGTGCCGAACGTCGTGGCCAATGCCGCCTTGCAGCAGAGCCGCCGCAACTACCAGCCGACTGAGGTGCTGCGCCAGCCGATCTTTTGGCTGATGTACTTCATGTTCGTGATCGTCGGCGCCGGCGGACTGATGGTGACGGCCAACCTGAAGCCGATCGCGGTCGACTGGAAGGTCGACGCCGTGCCGGTGACGCTGATCGGGATGACCATGACCGCCGTGACGTTCGCAGCGACGATCGACCGCGTGCTCAACGGATTGACGCGTCCGTTCTTCGGCTGGATCTCCGACATGATCGGCCGCGAGAACACCATGTTCATCGCCTTCGGCATGGAAGGCTTCGGCATCTGGATGCTCTATCTCTGGGGCCACGATCCGATCTGGTTCGTGATCCTGTCGGGCTTCGTGTTCTTTGCCTGGGGCGAGATCTACTCGCTGTTCCCCTCGACCTGCACCGACACGTTCGGGGCGAAGTTCGCGACCACCAATGCCGGCCTGCTCTACACCGCCAAGGGCACCGCCGCGTTGCTGGTGCCACTGGCGAACTACATGCAGCAAAGCTCCGGGCATTGGGACAACGTGTTCATCCTGGCTGCCGGCGCCAACATCCTGGCCTCGCTGCTGGCGCTGATGGTGCTGAAACCCTGGCGCAAGGTCGTGGTCGCGCATTCGACCATCTGATCTCGCAATCGCAGCATAATTATCGTGACTCGCGCCCGGCCTCACCGCCGGGCGCTTTCATTTTCCCGAATAGACCTGAATACCGCAAAACCGAAGGAACCCTGCACTTTTCTTGAGCTTGGTCCCAGATAGGGCTTGCATTCTGGAATATGGTATACCAAGCTGCGCGCCGCGCTTGCGACCATAAGCCACAAGATTTGCGACAATCCGTCATATGGGCGGCGCTGTCGTAACCAGACAGGCGCTTGGGAGGTTGTTGATGATTTCCAGCACGGATGGCGCCGTCACGGCCGCGCCTCTTCGCACAGGTTTCCGTTGGCTCCAGCTGGTGATGGGCATCGTCTGCATGGCGATGATCGCCAACCTGCAATATGGCTGGACGCTGTTCGTCGACCCGATCGACGCCAAGTACCATTGGGGTCGCGCCGCGATCCAGCTCGCCTTCACCATCTTCGTCGTCACGGAGACCTGGCTGGTGCCGATCGAGGCCTGGTTCGTCGACAAATACGGCCCGCGCATCGTCATCATGTTCGGCGGTGTGATGATCGCACTGTCCTGGGTGCTCAACTCCTACGCCGACTCGCTTCCCCTGCTCTATACCGCGGCCGTCGTCGGCGGCATGGGCGCAGGCGCGGTGTACGGCACCTGCGTCGGCAATGCGCTGAAATGGTTTCCCGATCGCCGCGGCCTCGCCGCCGGCGCGACGGCTGCCGGCTTCGGCGCGGGCGCAGCGCTCACCGTGGTGCCGATCGCGGCGATGATCGCATCGTCAGGCTACCAGCACGCGTTCCTCACCTTCGGCATCGGCCAGGGCCTGATCGTGTTCGTGCTCGCCTTCTTCATCCAGCCGCCGCGGCTCTCGATCCCGCCGAAGAAGAAGCAGCTCAACCTGCCGCAGACCAAGATCGATTTCACGCCGCCGCAGGTGCTGCGCGCTCCGATTTTCTGGATCATGTATCTCGTCTTCGTCATGGTCGCCTCCGGCGGCCTGATGACCGCGGCCCAGATCGCGCCGATCGCGCACGACTTCAAGATCGCCGACACGCCAGTCTCGCTCGCCGGCTTCCAGATGGCGGCACTGACCTTCGCGATCTCGCTCGACCGCATCTTCGACGGCTTCGGCCGCCCGTTCTTCGGCTTCGTGTCTGATACGATCGGCCGCGAGAACACCATGTTCATCGCCTTCGGCACCGCCGCCTTGATGCTGCTGACGCTGTCGGCCTACGGTCACGTCCCGCTCGTGTTCGTGCTCGCGACCGCGGTCTATTTCGGCGTGTTCGGCGAGATCTACTCGCTGTTCCCCGCCACCTGCGGCGACACTTTCGGCTCGAAGTTCGCGACCACCAACAACGGCATGCTCTACACCGCGAAGGGCACCGCCTCCCTGCTCGTCCCGCTCGCCAGCGTGATCTCGACCGCCTATGGCTGGAAGGCCGTGTTCGTGGTGGCCGTGGCGCTGAACGCGACGGCCGCGCTGATGGCGCTGTTCGTGATCAAGCCGCTGCGCCGCTCCTTCATCCTCGGCAAGGAGGCCGAGAGCGCCAGCCCCGCGACCGCCACCGCCGAGACGCGTGCCAAGACCGGGACGGCGTGAGCCGCGACACATCTTCACGTCGATCAAGGGGGCGCAGTGATGCGCCCCTTTTTCTTTGTCGATGAGGACAAACGTCAGCATTGCTGCCGCAAGAATTTTCGGATGAACCAAATCCAGCGCTTGACGGTTGGCATTATGTATACCACACTCCCTGCATCGTTCACCCAGGGAGGTTGCCATGCTGGTCGGAGACATTCTGCGCAAGAAGACGCCGCGCGTCGTCACGGTGCGAATGAACGAAACGGTGGGTGTTGCCGCCAAGCTGATGCGGGCCAACAACATCAGCGCGCTGGTGGTGAAGGACGTGGTCCGCTCGGAAGGAAACACCGCGGTCGGCATGTTCACCGAGCGCGATGTGGTGCGCGCGGTTGCCGAGCATGGCGCGGGTGCCATCAACGTCAAGGTCTCGCAGCTCGTCTCGGTGCAGCAGCTCGTCTCCTGCACCTCCTCTGACACGATCGAGCATGTCCGGCATCTGATGAACCGGAATCACATCCGGCACCTGCCCGTGATCGACGACTACAGCCTCGTCTCCGTCATCAGCATGCGCGACATCGCCGCTGCGGTTGACGAGGCCCTCAACGGCGCGCCGCAAGCGGCGGCGTAAGAAACCGCACTCTTCCCTGCGACTGTCGGCCGGCTCGGACACATCCGAGCCGGACCGGATCCTTCGTCCGAAAATTCCGGTACCCCGCGAGGATTTCATGAAGATCTGCATCTACGGCGCCGGCGCGATCGGCGGATATCTCGGCGTGCAGCTGGCCCGCGCAGGCGCCGATGTCAGCCTGGTCGCGCGCGGCGCGCATCTCGCCGCGATGCGCGAGCGCGGCTTGACACTCCTCGCCGGCGAGGAGACGCACACCGTCCATCCCCGCTGCACCGACAATGCGGCCGAGCTCGGCGTGCAGGACTATGTCATCGTCACGCTGAAAGCGCATTCGATCACCGGCGTGATCGAGAAGATGCAGCCGCTGCTTGGGCCGCACACCCGCATCGTCACCGCGGTCAACGGCATCCCCTATTGGTATTTTTACAAGCACGGCGGCGCGTATGAGAACGCGACCTTGGAGAGCATCGATCCCGGCGGTCGGCAGTGGCGCGAGCTCGGGCCTGACCGCGCGATCGGTTGCATCGTCTATCCCGCCACCGAGATCGAAGCGCCCGGCCTGATCCGCCACGTCTACGGCAACAATTTCCCGCTCGGCGAACCATCAGGCGAAATTACTGATGACGTGCAGCGCCTCGCCGAGCTCTTCGTCGCCGCAGGGCTGAAGGCCCCGGTGCTCGACCGCATCCGCGATGAGATCTGGCTCAAGCTGTGGGGCAATGTCTGCTTCAACCCGATCAGCGCGCTGACCCATGCGACGCTCGACGTGATCTGCAGCGATCCCGCCACGCGCGCGCTGTCGCGTGCGATCATGGTGGAGACGCAAGCCATCGCCGAAACCTTCGGCGTCAAGTTCCGCGTCGATGTCGAGCGCCGCATCGAGGGCGCCCGCAAGGTCGGCGCGCACAAGACCTCGATGCTGCAGGATCTCGAGCGCGGCCGTCCGATGGAGATCGACCCGCTCGTCACCGTGGTGCAGGAGATGGGGCGCTTGACCAGGATCCCGACGCCCGCGCTCGACTCCGTGCTGGCGATGGTGACCCAGCGCGCCCGCATCGCCGGCCTCTATGACGGCATCTCCGCGCCCATTGATCCGCGCGCGCTGGCGGTGGCGTGATGAGCACCGCGATAACGAAATGGCTGCGCTTCCGCCACGCCGGCAGCACCGGCTTCGGCACGCTGACCTCGTCAGGCATCAGCGTGCATGAGGGCGAGATGTTCGGCCGGAATGCTGCGACCGGCAAGATCCTGGCGTTGACGGAGGTCGAGCTGCTGGCGCCCTGCGCGCCCAGCAAGATCGTCGCGCTCTGGAATAATTTTCATGCCCTCGCGGCCAAGCTGAACCAGCCAGAACCGCCTGAGCCGCTCTATCTCCTCAAGGCCACCACCACCATCACGACGCCGGGCGCGGTGATCCGCCGTCCGTCCTATTACGACGGCAAGACCACCTATGAGGGCGAGCTCGGCATCGTCATCGGCAAGACCTGCGCACGCGTCTCGCCTGATGAAGCGAATGGCTTCATCTTCGGCTATACCTGCGTCAACGACATCACCGCCAACGACATCCTGACCAACGACCCCACTTTTCCGCAATGGGCCCGCGCCAAGGGCATCGACGATTACGGCCCGTTCGGACCTGTGATCGCGACCGGCCTCGATCCGGCCAAGCTCACGGTCCGCACCATCCTCAATGGCGCGGAGCGGCAGAACTATCCGATCTCCGACATGATCTTTTCCGCGCAGGCCCTGGTCAGCAAGATCTCGCACGACATGACCCTGCTCCCCGGCGACCTCATCGCGGTCGGCACCTCGGTCGGCGTCGGCGTGATGAAGGAGCCGGTGAATACAGTGACGGTCGCGATCGACGGCATCGGCGAGCTGACCAACGAGTTCAGGCTGTAACCTCTCGGCGTCACGGCCGCGTTCTCCTCCGTCATTCCGGGCGCGACGAAGTCGCGAGCCCGGAATCCATTTCGCCACCGTCTCTGCTGCCTGATGGATTCCGGGCTCGGCGCTTCCGCGCCGCCCCGGAATGACGATTGCGAAGCACCCCGCCTGTGGATCGCGCCGTCCAACACCTCCGGCCGCCGGCCCGCCCCTTGATCTCGGTTCCGCTCTCCAATAGCAATTATGGCGAAAATGTGCGCGGACGTGAGGACGTCGCCATGTGGCTGTTTTTGCTGGTTGCCTGGTTTGTCCTGCTCGTCGCCATCGCGTTTCTCGCCCCGCAGGCGTTTGGTTACGACATCACCCATTTGCCGGGCGCCTTCATCGCCCTGCCGGTGCCGCAGCGCATCGCGGCTGGTGCGATCGTGCTGGCCGGTCTGGCGCTGATCGGCGCCTCGGCCTTTCGGCTCTCACATCAGGACCGGCGCCTCGACAGCTTGCGCGACCGCCTCAAGAAGACCCGGGAGGACGTCGTGGTCGCGCACGCCCTCCAAAACCATCTCGACGCCACCGTCCAGCACCTGATCGAGAGCGATCCCCGGGGGGCTGTCGCCGCATTGCATGACAAGCTCGGCGAGACCGAGCAGCGCGCGCTGCTCCAGCAGGGCCGCAACCAGTCGACCGACATGCACGACCAGCTCGCCGAGATCCGCCGCCGCCAGCAGACGGTGCGCGAGATCGTCGGCAAGGTCGCCGATCAGCGCCGCACGGTCGAGCCCGTCTTCACCGAGATCCGCGACCGCCAGAACCAGCTCGAACGCGCGCTGCTCGACCTCGAGACCGACGATCGCAAGAACAATCTGGCCGACCGGCTGAAGGATATTGCCCGTGACGTGTCGACGCTGCTCGGCCGGGTCAACGCGGTGCAGGACACATTTGCGAGGCTCAACCAGTACAAGGAAGATCTGGCGAAATCCCACGCCGAGCTGGTGCCGCTGCGCTCGTCCGACGCAGGCATCAACGCCCTGATTGCCGAGCTCGGCCTCAGCTACGATCGTCTCGCCAAGAGCGTCGACGAGCTCGAAACCGGCGGCGAGACCCCGCTCAGCACACGCGTCGAGACGCTGTCGAAAAACAAGGATGAGATCGAGCAGCGCCTCGCCCGCATCGACGACAGCGCCAACATCCTGAAAAGCATCCGGTTCGATTTCGAGGAGCTCGCCCAAAGCCGGGCCCAGCTCGAACGCTCGCTCAACGAGGTCGAGACCGACGCTGACGGCAGGACCCTCGTCGATCGCCAGAACGCGCTGAACGATTTCGTCCTGCAGTCGCGCCAGCGGCTGGCTGCGTTGCAGGAAACGCTGGCGACGCTGAACGCTTTCAAGACGGAGCTGTCGAAATCGCAAGCCGATCTCGTGCCGCTGAAGGCGCCGGTGTTCGGCATCGAGGCCATGATCACCGAGGTCAGCGCCACCAGGGATCTCCTGGCCAAGTCCGTCGGCGAGATCGAGGCGGGCGGCGGCACCACTCTCACCTCGCGTGTCGATGCGCTGACCAAGAGCAAGCGCGAGGTCGAAGACCGCCTCGCCCGCATCTTCGAGAATTTCAACGCGCTCGATGCCTTGCGCAAGGACATCGGCGGCATCTTCTCGACCATCCGCAACAGCCTGAACCGGATCGGGTGAGTTGCTCGGCGGGATGGGCAGAGTGCAGCGAAACATTTCGACCCACATCACATCTGCGCGCGCCCAAGAGATGCCGCCAACATGTCTCGCCGCTGCCGCACTGTGGTCGCATTCCGACGTCCATCTCTGAGGCGTGTCTGGGGGCACGGCTCAGCCGTGCTTGGGCCAAACTGCTAGGGGTATGACTGTGAAGAAGATTGTATTTGTTCTGGGTGCGACGCTTGCTCTGGTGACGGCTGCGAACGCTGCAGATTTGCCGCGCCGCCAGCCCGTGCCGGTCTATCCGGCCGAGCAGGCTCCGATCGGCAAGATGCCCATCGGCAAGGGTCCCGTTGGCAAGGCCCCGATCGGCAAGGCGCCCGGCCCGGTTGCTGCGCGCTACTGAGGCGCCAGCGAACGAAAAGCGGCCGACAGTCGAGGGGCACAGCGTGACGAACAAGTTTGATCGATCGGAATCCTGCATCCTTGCGGGCCTTGCGCTCGCGACCATGATCGCGTGCGTGATGCCGTCGGCTTCGGCCCAACAAACGAAACACGAAACGAACAAGCGCATGGCCGATGCCAGTGCGCTTGTCTCGACCGACACCGCATCGCGCGCCACGCCGCAAGCGACGCGGCGCTCGGTGACGCGGGCGGAGAAAGGCCCCTACTACGTCGACTTCCGCGCGCGGACGGCGGCGAGCTGGGGCCATGCCTTCGTCTGGTACGGCAAGACCAGCGAGCGCGCCGTCGAGGTCGCGGGGCTGACGCCTGCCGGCGACACCTGGACCTACGTGCTTGGCCATCTCACCTGGGTGCCATCGGAGACCGGCGCCAGCTACGGCGATCTCGATCCGGACTATCTGACCGCGAGCTATCGCGTCTATCTGAACGAAGCAGACGCCAAGCGCGTATTCGCCTATATCGAGAAGCTGAAGGCAAGCTCGCCGGTCTGGAACGCCGAGACCACCAATTGCACCGGCTTCATCGGCGACATCGCCGAGTACATGGGCCTGAAAGTGCCGTATCGCTGGCAGCGCCCGGAAAACTTCGTCAACAGCCTGAAAGAGATGAACGGCGGCCGGCAGATGGTGCGGCTGTCGGCGGAGTAGCTCCCGCTACTTACTCGGTGTCATTGCCCGCGCAGGCGGGCAATCCAGTATTCCAGAGACAGCGAGGCTAGAACCGAGAAGCTGCGGCGTACTGGATACCCCGCCTGCGCGGGGTATGACGACGGAGTTCGAGGAACAAGCTTGCCTCATCGGCGCAACGGCGCCGCCCCAATTGTCCGCCGCACGGAATCGCCCTCATCCCCGCATGGGGCCCCGCCCCCACCGCACGCCCCCGCAATAGACTTTTCCTGACCCGGCCGGCATCCTCCCGCCATCAACCGATAACAGAGCGCCAACGCGAGGCGCGGGGGAAACGTCATGCTGCAAACACGGTTCACAAAGCTTGTCGGTGTCGAGCACCCGATCGTCCAGGGCGGCATGCAGTGGGTTGGGCGCGCCGAACTGGTCGCGGCGGTCGCCAATGCCGGCGCGCTCGGCTTCATCACCGCGCTGACCCAGCCGACGCCGGAGGACCTGACCCGCGAGATCGCGCGCTGCCGCGATCTCACCGACAAGCCGTTTGGCGTCAATCTCACCATCCTGCCGGCGATCAAGCCGCCGCCTTATGCCGAATACCGCGCCGCCATCATCGAGGCCGGGATCAAGGTGGTCGAGACCGCCGGCAACAGGCCGCAGGAGCATGTCGACGAGTTCAAAAGGCACGGCGTCAAGGTCGTGCACAAATGCACCAGCGTCCGCCATGCGCTCTCGGCCGAGCGGATGGGCGTCGACGCCATCTCGATCGACGGGTTCGAATGCGCCGGCCATCCCGGCGAGGACGATACCCCCGGCCTGATCCTGATCCCGGCCGCCGCCAACAAGGTCAAGATTCCCATGATCGCCTCCGGAGGCTTTGCCGATGCCCGCGGCCTGGTCGCGGCGCTGGCGCTCGGGGCCGAGGGCATCAACATGGGCACCCGCTTCATGGCGACCAAGGAGAGCCCGATCCACCAGCTCATCAAGGAGAAGATCGTCGCCAACGACGAGCGCGAGACCGAGCTGATCTTCCGCACCATGCGCAACACCTCGCGCGTCGCCAAGAACGAGATCTCGACCAAGGTCGTCGCCATGGAGAAGGAAGGCGCCAGGTTCGAGGACATCCGCGAGCTGGTTGCGGGTGCCCGCGGCAAGATGGTCTATGCCACAGGCAATTCGGACGAAGGCATCTGGTCAGCCGGCCAGGTGCAGGGCCTGATCCAGGACATCCCGAGTTGCGGCGAGCTGATCTCCCGCATCGTCCGGGAGGCGGAGGCGATCATCCGCGGCCGGCTCGAAGGCATGATCGTTCAACCAAACGCGCAAGCCGCGGAATAGTCACTGCAAGAAGCGAGAGCAATTCATGAAGGCTTACGTCTACGGCGCTGAAGGCGCTCGGATTTCCGACGTCGCTCAACCCAAGCCGAAAGGCACGCAGGTGCTGGTGCGCGTCCGCGCCTGCGGTCTCAATCGCGCCGACACCGGCATGCGCAAGGGCCACGCCCATGGCGCGGCCGGCGGCGTCGGCACCGTGCTCGGCATGGAATGGGCCGGCGAAGTGGCCGAGCTCGGCCCCGATGCGAAGGGCGTCAAGATAGGTGACCGCATCATGGGCTCCGGCGGTGCGGCCTTCGCCGAATACACGCTTGCCGACCACGGCCGGCTGTTCCGCGCGCCCTCGAACATGAATTTCGAGGAGGCCGCCACCCTGCCCGTCGCGCTCGCCACCATGCACAACGCCGTCGTCACCGTCGGTGGCGTGCAGCCGGGGCAGGCCGTGCTGATCCAGGGCGCGAGCTCGGGCGTCGGCTTGATGGCAATGCAAATCGCAAAGCTCAAGGGCGCAAGGCTGGTGATCGGATCCTCGACCGATGCCTATCGCCGCGGACGGCTGAAGGACTACGGCGCCGAGCTCGCGGTCGATTCCTCCGATCCCAAATGGGTCGACGACGTGCTGAAGGCGACCGGCGGCGAAGGCGTCGACCTCATCGTCGACCAGGTCTCCGGCAAGGTCGCCAACCAGAACCTCGCGGCAACGAAGATCCTGGGCCGCATCGTCAATGTCGGCCGGCTCGGCGGCACCCATGCCGACTTCAACTTCGACCTCCATGCCGCCCGCCGCATCTCCTATATCGGCGTCACCTTCCGCACCCGCAGCATCGAGGAGGTCCGCGCGATCTTTGAGGAGGTCCGCAAGGACATCTGGGGCGCGGTGGAATCGCGAAAGCTTCAGCTGCCGATCGACAAGGTCTATGCGTTTTCCGACATCGACAAGGCGTTCGAGCACATGGAGGCGAACAAGCACCTGGGGAAGATTGTCGTGACGGTGCCGTAGCTCTGGCCGCGGCCGTCATTCCGGGGCGATGCGAAGTCACTCCGGCGGCGGTGCCGTAGGGTGGGCAAAGCGGAGCGTGCCCACGATTTGTGAGCGATCATGGAAGAATCGTCGGCACGGCGCTTTGCGCCTTTGCCCACCCTACGAGATTCTCTGCTGGTCATGGCCGGGCTTGACCCGGGCATCCACGTCTTGGCGGCTTGGCACGAAGAACGTGGATGCCCGGGACAAGCCCGGGCATGACGGAGCAAGTGGCATAAGCCACCCTTCAATTCGGAAGCATTCGCAACAGCTTCTATTCTGCAACTCACTCGCGGCCAGTTCTGTGGATCGTCGCTTGATGTTCGCGAACGCCCTGCTAAATCCCCCGCCATGAGCGGACAACACGACAAGACATCGGTCGCGGCCATCTCGATCCTGGCCAGCGGCGGCATGGCGGCGGCCAAATTCGTGGTCGGGATCGCAATCGGATCGCTGGCGCTGATCTCCGAGGCGCTGCACTCCTCCATCGACCTGGTCGCGACCATCATCACCTGGGCGGTGGTGCGGGTCTCGGACAAGCCGGCCGACGACGAGCACCATTACGGCCACGGCAAGCTCGAGAGCGTCTCCGCGCTTGGCGTGACCGCCCTGCTCTATGTGCTCGCCGGCGGCATCCTCGTCGAATCCTACAGCCGGCTGCGCGAGGGAACCCCGCCGCCGACGATCTCGGCCGTGCCATTCGTGGTGCTGGTGCTCGACATCGCCGTCAATCTCTGGCGCGCCCGCGCCCTGCACAAGGCCGCGCGGGAGACGCGGAGCCAGGCGCTCGCGGCCGACGCGCTGCATTTTGCCTCCGATGTCATGGGCTCATTCGCTGTTATCATCGGACTGATCCTTGCGGCCCTCGGCTTCTGGTGGGGCGACGCGGTGGCCGCCGCCGCGGTCGCCGTGATGATCGCCCTGCTCGGCCTGCGCATGGCGGGCTCGACGGTGCAGACGCTGGTCGACCGCGCGCCGGAAGGGGCACAGGACAAGGCCACCGCCGCCATCCGCAGCGTGCCCGGCGTGATCGACGTCGAGCGGCTGCGCGTGCGCATGGTCGGGGCGACCACCTTCATCGACAGCATCGTCAAGGTGCCCAGGACCTACCCGATCGACCGCGTCGAAGGCATCAAGCGCAACGCCGAAGCCGCCCTCGCCAAGGCCTTCGGCGATGCCGACCTGTCCTTCACGGCCGTCCCCGTCGCGCGCGACAACGAGACCGTGCGCGACCGCATCATGGTGATCGCGCGCAATTCGGGCCTCGCCATCCACCACGTCACGGTGCACGATCTCGTCGCGAAGCTGATCGTCAGCATCGACCTCGAGGTCGACGCCGACATGCAGCTCGAGGCCGCCCACGACGTCGCCAACAGGCTGGAGCGCAGCATCCAGGAAGAGTTCGGCGCTGACGTCGAGGTCGACGTCCATATCGAGCCGCTGGAGCCGGAACTGCCGTTCGGCGCCGATGCCGCGCCCGACAGGGTACAGACCATCGCCGCCGCACTCGCCGAATATGCCGCCGGCGGCGAGATTCACGACATCCATAATGTGCGCGTCCGCGACACCGAAGGCGGCGAGATCGTCAACTTCCATTGCCGCGCCGCGCCGTCGATGAGCGTGATCAAGGTGCATGAGCAAGTCGATGCGATCGAGCGCCGCTTGCGCCGCGCGTTCCCGAGCGTGAAGCGCGTCATCAGCCACGCCGAACCACCGCGCGCGTGAGGCGGAAAGCGCGAGGAGTCACGCGTTCTCGTTTCGGACTCCTGATGCACGTGAGTTTGCGGAGCAGAAGCCGCGCAAAGTCTGCATTGGATAAGAATTATTTCGCGTTAACCTTTCGTTGACTCTCGACAGCCTGCGCAAACTGGATTCAAATCGCTGTGATTCGAAAGGGTTGTGGGGCTGCTTTCGAATGGTGTTGCAGACAGGTTTTCAGGGGGCCGAAGGCATGGCGCGCGCAGACGCCGCGAACGCGTGCGTCCAATCCGATTCGATCAAGGGATTGGCGCAATCGATCGCGAAACCTGCCTATCATCGGCTGCTGATCGCGGAGCCGGCGCTGCGTCGCGCCGTGCCGACGCTCATCATTGCCTTCCTCATCACGATCTGCCTCGGCGCGTTCGTCCAGGTCGTCGACCAGACACGCCAGAAGCGCCTGGTGATCCAGAACGACATCTCGATGCTCGCCGAGCTGCTCGCCGAGCGCATCGACCGCGCGACCTCGCTCCGCGCCGAGCGGCTGAAGGCCATCGAGAACCTGCCGACGCTGCTGCCCGACATGATCCCGAACAAGGCCAGGGTCTCGGGCCGCCACGTCGTCGTCACCTCGGCCGGCGTCAACGGTCACATCCTCGCCCGCATTCCGATCGACAGCGATCCAGCAGGCAACGACCGCCTGCTCGATGCGATCACCACCGCACAGCTGCTAGCGGCGCCGCCGCGCGACAACACCATCGTGGACATGACGCTGCCTGACGGCAACGTGGCGCTGGCGACCGCGCGGCCGATCAAGTCGTTGCCGGGTCTCGTCACGGTGATCCAGGAGCGCAACGAGCCGATCTGGGGCTCGGACGCGGCGCTGTCGGTGACGCTGTCGGCGACCACGGGCTTCGTCGTCCTGATCCTCGGCTTTGCCTTCCACTGGCAGTCGACCCGCGCCCGCGAAGGCGACCTCATCAACGACGCGGTGCGCGGCCGCATCGACACCGCGCTCAACCGCGGCCGCTGCGGCCTGTGGGACTGGGACCTGTCGCGCGGCCGGATCTTCTGGTCGCAATCGATGTTCTCGATGCTGGGCCTCGACGGCCGCAACGAGCTGCTCACTTTCGGCGAGGTCAACGCGCTGGTGAAGTCCGACGATATCGACCTGTTCGAGATCGCCGACCAGCTGATCTCCGGGAAGATCGACCACATCGACCAGACCTTCCGCATGCAGCACGTCGACGGCCACTGGATCTGGCTGCGCGTCCGCTGCGAGCGAACCCGCGGCGCAAGTGATGCCGGCATGCACCTGATCGGCATCGCGGTCGACATCACCGAGCAGAAGAGCCTCGCCGAGCGGACCGTGGAAGCCGACCTGCGCCTGCGCGATGCGATCGAGACCATTCCGGAAGCCTTCGTGCTGTGGGACGCCAGCGACCGCCTGGTGCTCTGCAACTCGCACTTCCAGCGCCTGCACAAGCTGCCCGACACCGCGGTGATCCCCGGCACCTCCTACGAGACCGTGCTGGAAGTCGGCCGCATGCCCGAGGTCCGCACCCGCCACAACGAGACCGGTGCCCAGGGCCCGGGCGCGCGCACCTTCGAGGCCCAGCTCGACGACGGCAGCTGGCTGCATATCAGCGAGCGTCGGACCAAGGACGGCGGCTACGTTTCCGTCGGCACCGACATCACCCGCATCAAGGAGCACGAGCAGAAGCTCGTCGACAACGATCTGCGCCTGCGCGCCACCGTCATCGACCTCAAGCGCTCGCAGGCCGCGCTGGAACGCCAGACCATCGAGCTCGCCGACCTCGCCGAGAAGTACCAGCGCGAGAAGACCCGCGCCGAGGAAGCCAACCAGACCAAGTCCAAGTTCCTCGCCAATATGAGCCACGAGCTGCGCACGCCGCTCAACGCCATCATCGGCTTCTCCGAGATCATGGGCTCGGGCATGTTCGGCGAGCTGGGCTCCGAGAAGTACCAGGAATACTGCCACGACATCCTGACCAGCGGTCACTATCTGCTCGAGGTCATCAACGACATCCTCGACATGTCCAAGATCGAGGCCGGCCGCATGAAGCTCGACATGGAAGAGCTCGACCTGTCGCAGACGCTGGCTGAATCCTTGCGCGTCGTCGCCGGCCGGGCTCAGGACAAGCACCTCGAGCTCGATGCCGACATCGGGAAATCGATCTCCGTCGTCGCCGACCGCCGCGCCACCAAGCAAATCGTCGTCAACCTTTTGTCCAACGCCGTGAAGTTCACGCCCGACGGCGGCCGCATCGTGGTGCGCAGCCGGCAGCTCGAGGACAGGATCGTGCTGATGATCGCCGATACCGGCATCGGCATCGCGCCGCACTCGCTGGCGCGGCTCGGACGTCCGTTCGAGCAGGTCGAGAGCCAGCTCACCAAGACCTATCACGGCTCGGGCCTCGGCCTCGCGATCGCCCGCTCACTGGCCCAGCTCCACGGCGGCTCGATGAAGCTGCGCTCCAGGCTGGAAGTCGGCACCGTCGTCCGCGTGACGCTGCCGCGCGACGCCGTCAAGGCGGCGTCAGGGATTTCGGCGGCGGCGTAGGGCTCAATGAGCTCTGGTTGAATCGAAGCGACCCAAGAGCACCGCTCCGGTAGGGTGGGCAAAGGCGCACTTGCGCCGTGCCCACGCTGTGTTGGATCGATACGGCTAAACCGCGTGGGCACGCTACGCTTTGCCCACCCTACAAGACTGTCGCGATAGCCCTTACGATTGCAGCGATGGCGCGACTTCGCGGGCGATATTGACCAGCGCTGCGATCAGCGGCGTCATCGGGTCGCGCTGCGGGATGACGAGGCCAATGCTGTAGGTGACCTCGGGGTCGACGATCGGGATGGTGCGGACCTTGTCGGACAGGCCGAGCGTCTCGGCGAGCTTGGCCGGCATCACGCTCGCCCACCGCCCGGTCTTGACGTGGGTGAACAGCACCAGCAGCGAATTCGATGTCAGCGTCGGCGTCGCCTCCGCGCCGACCGAGCGCAGCGCACGGTCGATGATGCGGCGGTTCTGCATGTCAGGCGTCAGCAAGCACAGCGGCACCTGCCCGACCTCCTTCCAGGTCACCGTCTCGCGATCGCCGAACATCCCATCGGGCGCGGTGAGCAGGCGATAGCTCTCATTGTAGAGCGGAATGGTACGCACCTTGCCGATCGGCTCGTTCTCGATATAGGTCAGCCCCGCATCGACCTCGAGATTTTCGAGCAGCCCCAGCACCTCCGACGAGGTCGTCGAGCGGATGCTGAAGCGCACCTCGGGATGCCGCGCACGGAACGGCGTCGTCAATGACGCGACCATGCCGAGCACGGTCGGGATCGCCGCAATGCGGATCTCGCCGGAGAGCTGATGCTTCAGTCCGTTGATCTCGTCGCGCATCGCGCGAGCATCGCCGACGATGCGACGCGCCCAGTCGAGCGCCCGCTCGCCCTCCGGGGTGAAACCCTGGAAACGGGAGCCGCGCTGGACCAGCATCACCCCGAGGATCTCCTCCAGCTGCTTCAGCCCGGTCGACATGGTCGGCTGGGTCACGCCGCAGGCCTCTGCCGCCCGTCCAAAATGCCGCTCCTTGGCCAGCGCCAGCAGCAGTTCAAGCTTGTCGATCAATCGTCCGTCCCTTCGGATTCCAACGTGGCATGCAAGCTATCACGCCGGGGCTGCACCAACACGCAAAAACCGGCAGCCGATACGAGTTTCATTACCTGATCGTATCGGTCGATTGCGCTTTCCAATCGATCCGAATTCGCAATCGCAGCATGAGACAGCTTTATTGATCTTCGAATGATTCCAAATAGTTTGCGGAAAGGGACGCTCAATTTGAGAACGAAGAATGACAGCGGTTTTTGAGCCTTCATACGAGCCTTCATGCGAACCTTGGAACGAGATTCGCGGCGGCGAGATCATCGCCGAACATGCCAGCCAGGAAGGCGCAACGCTCGTCATCCTCCATGCGCTCCAGGAGGCATTCGGCTACGTGCCGGAGGCCGCGATTCCCATGGTGGCGCAGGAGCTGAACCTGTCGCGCGCCGAGGTCCATGGCGTCTTCACCTTCTACCATGATTTCCGCCACAAGCCGGCCGGCCGCCACGTGCTGAAGCTGTGCCGCGCCGAAGCCTGCCAGGCCGCCGGCGGCGATGCGCTGGCGGCGCGCGCCGAGGCGAAGCTCGGCGTTTCGCTTGGCAACACCACTGCGGATGACCGCGTCACGCTGGAGCCGATCTACTGCCTCGGCCTGTGCTCGACCGCGCCGTCGGCGATGCTCGACGGTCGTCTCGTCGGCCGGCTCGACGAGAAGCGCCTCGATGCGCTGGTTGCGGAGGCGCAGCGATGAATATGAAGATTTTTGTTCCGCGGGATGCGGCGGCAATCGCCGTCGGCGCCGATGCCGTCGTCACAGCGCTTGACCAGATCGCGCAGCAGCGCGGCCTGTCGATCAAGATCATCAGGACCGGCTCGCGCGGATTGCACTGGCTGGAGCCGATGGTCGAGGTGGCGACGGCAGCGGGCCGCGTCGCCTACGGGCCGGTGAGCGCCGAGGACGTCGCCTCCGTGCTCGAGTCCATGACGAGCGACGGACCGCACGCGCTGCGGCTCGGCGTCACGGACGCGATCTCCTGGCTGAAGCGCCAGACCCGCCTCACCTTCGCCCGCTGCGGCGTGATCGATCCGCGTTCGCTCGACGACTATCGCGCCCATGGCGGCTACAAGGGATTTGAGCGCGCGCTGTCGCTGGGCCCGGACGCGATCCTCAACGAAGTGACGGCATCGGGCCTGCGCGGCCGCGGCGGCGCCGGCTTTCCGACCGGCATCAAGTGGAAGACCGTGGCGCAGGCCAAGGCCGACCGTAAGTTCATCGTCTGCAATGCCGACGAAGGCGACAGCGGCACCTTTGCCGATCGCATGATCATGGAAGGCGATCCCTTCCTGGTCATCGAGGGCATGACCACCGCCGGCATCACTGTGGGGGCGACCAAAGGCTATATCTACATCCGCAGCGAATATCCGCACGCGGTCGAGGCGATGAATGCGGCCGTCAAGGCCGCCAGGCGCGGCGGCTATCTCGGCGACAGGATCGGCGGATCGACCCATAGCTTCGACATGGACGTGCGCGTCGGCGCCGGCGCCTATGTCTGCGGTGAGGAGACCTCGCTGCTGGAAAGCCTCGAAGGGCGCCGCGGCCTGGTGCGCGCAAAACCGCCGCTGCCGGCGCATCATGGCCTGTTCGGCAAGCCGACCGTCATCAACAACGTGCTGTCGTTTGCCGCCATCCCCTTCATCCTCGCCGAGGGCGCCAAGGCCTATGCCGATTTCGGCATGGGCCGTTCGCGCGGCACCATGCCGATCCAGCTCGCCGGCAACATCCGCCAGGGCGGCCTGTTCGAAACCGCGTTCGGCGTGACGCTGGGCGAGCTCGTCGACGACATCGGCGGTGGCACGTTCACGGGGCGCCCGGTGCGCGCCGTTCAGGTCGGCGGCCCGCTCGGCGCCTACTTCCCCCGCGCCCTGTTCGACACGCCGTTCGACTATGAGGCCTTCGCCGCACGTGACGGCCTGATCGGCCATGGCGGCATCGTCGTGTTCGACGACAGCGTCGACATGCGCAAGCAGGCGCGCTTCGCGATGGAGTTCTGCGCCATCGAATCCTGCGGCAAGTGCACGCCCTGCCGCATCGGCTCGACCCGCGGCGTCGAGACCATCGAGAAGATCATCCGCGGCGAACGCGTCGCCGAAAATCTCGCGCTCGTCGAGGACCTCTGCAACACCATGAAATTCGGCTCGCTCTGCGCACTCGGCGGCTTCACGCCCTACCCCGTGCTCAGCGCATTGAAGCATTTCCGGGAGGATTTTATCCCGGCCCCGACCACGCTTCAGGCCGCGGAATAGGAGAACGACAATGTCTCTGATCGAGGAAGTCGATTTCGGCACGCCGCGCTCCAAATCATCAACGATGGTCACGCTCACCATCGACGGCAAAGAGGTCACGGTGCCCGAAGGTACCTCGATCATGCGCGCCGCGATGGACGCCGGCCACCAGATCCCAAAACTGTGCGCGACCGACATGGTCGATGCCTTCGGCTCCTGCCGCCTCTGCGTCGTCGAGATCGAGGGCCGCGCCGGCACGCCGGCCTCCTGCACCACGCCCGTGATGAACGGCCTCATGGTCCACACCCAGAGCGAGCGGCTGAAGCGGCTGCGCAAGGGCGTGATGGAGCTCTACATCTCTGATCATCCGCTCGACTGTCTCACCTGCGGCGCCAATGGCGATTGCGAATTGCAGGACATGGCCGGCGCCGTGGGCCTGCGCGAAGTCCGCTACGGCTATGAGGGCGAGAACCACGTCTTCGCGAAATCCAACGGCGAGGTCAACGCCGCCTGGATGCCGAAGGACGAGTCCAACCCCTATTTCACCTACGATCCCTCCAAGTGCATCGTCTGCTCGCGCTGCGTCCGCGCCTGCGAGGAGGTGCAAGGCACCTTCGCGCTGACCATCTCCGGCCGCGGCTTCGACAGCCGAGTCTCGCCGGGCATGAGCGAGAGCTTCCTCGGCTCCGAATGCGTCTCCTGCGGCGCCTGCGTGCAGGCCTGCCCGACCGCAACGTTGACGGAAAAATCCGTGATCGAGATCGGACAGCCCGAGCACTCCGTCGTCACCACCTGTGCCTATTGCGGCGTCGGCTGCGCCTTCAAGGCGGAAATGCGCGGCGAGGAAGTGGTGCGCATGGTGCCCTACAAGGACGGCAAGGCCAATCGCGGCCATTCCTGCGTCAAGGGCCGCTTCGCCTGGGGCTACACCAACCACAAGGAGCGCATTCTCAAGCCGATGATCCGCGAGCGGATCGAGGACCCGTGGAAGGAAGTGTCCTGGGACGAGGCGTTCTCCTTTGCCGCCGCGAGGATGCGCGGCATCCAGAAGAAATACGGCCGCGATGCCATCGGCGGCATCACCTCGTCCCGCTGCACCAACGAGGAAACCTATCTGGTGCAGAAGCTGATCCGCGCCGGCTTCGGCAACAACAATGTCGATACCTGCGCCCGCGTCTGCCACTCCCCGACCGGCTATGGCCTGTCGCAGACGTTCGGCACCTCGGCCGGCACGCAGGATTTCGACTCGGTCGAGGAGACCGACGTCGCCGTCATCATCGGCGCCAACCCCGCCTCGGCTCACCCGGTGTTCGCCTCGCGCCTGAAGAAGCGGCTGCGCCAGGGCGCAAAGCTGATCGTGATCGATCCGCGCCGCACCGAGATGGTGGAATCGCCGCATGTGAAGGCGCTGCACCTGCCCTTGATGCCCGGCACCAACGTCGCCGTCGTCACGGCGCTGGCGCATGTCATCGTCACCGAGGGCCTCGTCAACGAAGCCTTCGTGCGCGAGCGCTGCGACTGGAGCGAATTCGAGGAATGGGCCGCCTTCGTCGCGCAAGCAAAGCACAGCCCGGAAGCCACGGCGATCCTCACCGGTGTCGATCCGAAGGTGCTGCGCGAAGCCGCCCGCCTCTACGCCACCGGCGGCAATGGCGCGATCTATTACGGCCTCGGCGTCACCGAGCACAGCCAGGGCTCGACCACCGTGATCGCGATCGCCAATCTCGCGATGGCAACAGGCAATATCGGCCGTCCCGGCGTCGGCGTGAATCCGCTGCGCGGCCAGAACAACGTGCAAGGCTCCTGCGACATGGGCTCGTTCCCGCACGAGTTGCCCGGCTATCGCCACATCTCGGGTGATGCCGTGCGCGACCAGTTCGAGGCGCTGTGGAACGTCAAGCTCAACCCGGAGCCGGGCCTGCGCATTCCCAACATGTTCGATGCCGCCATCGAAGGCACGTTCATGGGCCTCTATGTGCAGGGCGAGGACATTCTCCAGTCCGACCCCAATACCAAACATGTGGTGGCGGCGCTGTCGGCGATGGAATGCGTCATCGTTCACGACCTCTTCCTGAACGAGACCGCGAACTACGCCCATGTCTTCCTGCCCGGCTCGAGCTTCCTCGAGAAGGACGGCACCTTCACCAATGCCGAACGCCGCATCCAGCGCGTGCGCAAGGTGATGTCGCCGAAGAACGGCATGGCCGACTGGGAGGTCACCATCGGCCTCGCCAAGGCGATGGGCTTCGAGATGAGCTACAGCCACCCCTCGGAGATCATGGACGAGATCGCAGCGCTGACGCCGACCTTCACCGGCGTCTCCTATGCCAAGCTCGACGAGCTCGGCTCGGTGCAGTGGCCCTGCAACGAGAAGGCGCCCGAGGGCACGCCGGTGATGCATATCGACGGCTTCGTCCGCGGCAAGGGCAAGTTCATCGTCACCGAATATGTCGCGACCGACGAGCGCACCGGCCCCCGCTTTCCGCTGCTGCTCACCACGGGCCGCATCCTCAGCCAGTACAACGTCGGCGCGCAGACAAGGCGCACCGAGAACGTGGTCTGGCATGCCGAGGACCGGCTGGAGATCCACCCCCACGACGCCGAGCAGCGCGGTGTGCGCGACGGTGACTGGGTGCGGCTGGCGAGCCGGGCCGGCGAGACCACGCTGCGCGCCGAAATCACCGACCGCGTGTCGCCGGGTGTCGTCTACACCACCTTCCATCATCCGGACACGCAGGCCAACGTGATCACCACAGACTATTCGGACTGGGCAACCAATTGTCCGGAATACAAGGTCACGGCGGTGCAGATCTCGCCCTCGAACGGGCCGACCGACTGGCAGAAGAGCTACGACTCGCAGGCGCGGCACTCCCGCCGCATCGCGCCGGCCGAGGCCGCAGAGTAACCGCATGCACGTACCGGTCCAGGCCATAGACCGCGAGATCTGGCGCGACGCTGTCGCGTCGGCAGGTACGCGGCTGATCCCCGAGGAGACCCCGCTGGCGCTGACCTATAATGGCGGCACCTATGCCGTCATGATGGGGACGCCGCACAACCTGGAAGATTTCGCCGTCGGCTTCAGCCTGGACGAAGGCATCATCAGGTCCGTCGACGACATCAAATCGCTCGATATTATCCGCCTCGACGACGGCATCGAGCTGCGCATGTGGTTGGAGTCAGAGGACGCCGCGCGCATCAGCGAGCGCCGCCGCCATATCGCCGGTCCGACCGGCTGCGGCATCTGCGGCATCGAGTCCATCGCCGAGGCCATACGGCCCGCCGCGATCGTGCCGCAGGGTCAGATCTTCACGCCGCAACAGATCATGACGGCGATGCAGGCGATCGCTCCCCTGCAATCGATCAACATGCAGACCCGGGCGGTGCACGCCGCCTCCTTCTGGTCACCGTCGCACGGCATCGTCGCCTTGCGCGAGGACGTCGGCCGCCACAACGCGCTCGACAAGCTCGCGGGCTCGCTCGCGCGCAGCCGGACGAGCGCAAGCAACGGCATGGTGCTGCTGACGAGCCGCGTCTCCGTCGAGATGGTGCAGAAGACCGCCGCGATCGGCGCGCCCGTCATGGTGGCGGTTTCCGCGCCGACAGCGCTTGCAGTACGTACCGCGGAGGCTGCCGGCATCACCCTGATCGCGATTGCGCGCAGCGACGGGTTTGAAGTGTTCACGCACCAGGGCCGCGTTGCGGCTGATTGTGCTCCGGAGATCATCGATGTCGTCGCCTGACCGCCTCGTCTACATGGCCAACCAGATCGGCACTTTCTTCCGCAGTCAGGGTCACGACAGGGCCGTGCCCGGGATCGCCGACCACATCAAGAAGTTCTGGGATCCCCGTATGAAGCGCGCAATCTTCGCGCATCTCGACGCGGGCGGCGCAGGGCTGGAGCCGAACGTGCTCGAAGCCCTCACCTCGCTCAAGCTGGCGACTTCCCTTCCAGAAGCGCGCTGAACACGCGCCGCACCTCGCTTTGCGTCTCCTTCACGCGTGCCTCCAGCGAGGAGAAATCCGGTGCGTCGCCGGCGCGCGCCATCACCCGCTGCAGATCGGTGCCCGCGGTTTCCGGCTTGAAGCGGTCGCTGACGCAGAGCCGCAGGATCTGCGTCAGATCATGATAGAGCCGCGCGGCGGCGCGCAGGATTTCGGTTTCAGGTTGTCCGATGACGCCGAGCCTGCATGCATTGTCCAGCACCTGCAACGTGCTGACATCGAGAATCTCGGGCTTGTCGTGGGCGTGGACGAGCTGGAGATATTGCGCGATAAAATCGATGTCGACCATGCCACCTGAGGCGTATTTCAGGTCCCAATAGTCGGTCTCGCCCTTCTCCTGCGCGATGGCGCGGCGCATGTCGGCGACGTCGTTGGCGATGGTGGCCCGGTCGCGGCGGCGGGTCAGGACCTCGCGGACAATCTGCTCGATGCGCGCGGTGAATTCGGGCGACGCCGACACCACGCGCGCGCGCGTCAACGCCATGTGCTCCCAGGTCCAGGCCTCATTGGCCTGGTAGTCCGCAAAGGAGACAAGGCTCGACGCCACGGGACCCGCGCGTCCCGAGGGCCGCAGCCGCATGTCGATCTCGTAGAGCACGCCGTAATTGGTGCGGGTCGTGAAGGCGCTGATCAGGCGCTGGGTGAGGCGGGCGAAATAATGCGCGCCCTGAAGTGATTTATCGCCGTCCGAGTCCGGATGGTCGCTGTCGAAATCGTAGAGCAGGATCAGATCGAGATCCGAGGACGCGGTCATCTCGCGGCTGCCGAGCCGTCCCATGGCGATGATCGCGGTCTCCTGCCCCCTGATCCGGCCGTGTTGCGCGGCAAAGCGATCGGCGACGAGACCGTGGACGGTGTGAACGATGCCCTCGGCGACATCGGCAAAAGCCGTGCTGGCCTGCTGCGCCGAAACGGTGCCGGACAGGATGCGGGTGCCGATCAGGAACAGGCTCTCCTGTCCGAACAGGCGCAGCCGATCCAGAAACTCCTCATAGGAGCCCGCATCCTGCACCGTGGCCGCAAGCCGTGCCGACAGTTCCCGCCGATCCGGCATCGCGCCGAAGAAGCGCGGATCGATCAGGCCGTCCATCAATTGCGGTTGCCGTGCCAGCATCTCGCCAAGCCGGGGCGCGGCGCCAAGCACCAGCGCCACGAGCGCGACGAGATCGCGGTTCTGGCCGAGCAGTGTGATCAGCCGGCCGCCGCGCTGGAGCGCCCGGAGGAACTGATCGAATGCCGTCACTGCGCGGTCCGGCTCCTCCGCATGCGCCAGGCCATCGATCAAGGCCGGCACGAACTCGATGAAAGCGTTGCGCGTCTGCTTGTTGCGGAACACGCGATAATCCGCGGTGAGCCAGTCGCAGACGGTCTGCGCCACCGCGGCAGGCTTCTTGAAACCAAGCGTCGTCAAATGCTGGAGCAGGCGCGGACCGTCAGGGCCGGTGCGATAATCGATCGCGGGCAGGCTTGCCGTGCCGGTCGGATCATCGCCCTCGAACAGTTTTTCGTAGTGCCCCTGGACGATCTCGAGCTGGTGCATCAGGTCGCGCGCAAAGGCCTCGCGGCTGTTATAGCCGAAGAACCAGGCGAATCGTTCGACCGCCTCCTTGTCATCAGGCAACGCATGGGTCTGCTCGTCGGCGATCATCTGGAGACGATGCTCGACCCGGCGCAGGAATTCATAGGCCTTGGTCAGCTCGTCGCGGGCGGCGGAGGTGATCCAGTTGCGCGCGGCGAGGACATTGAGCGCGGCCAGCGTCGGCCGCACCCGCAATTCCGGATGGCGGCCGCCGGCGATCAGTTGCTGGGTCTGGGCGAAGAACTCGATCTCGCGGATGCCGCCGCGGCCGACCTTGACGTTGTGCCCCTCGACCGCAATCTCGCTCTGGCCGCGATAGGTCTGCATCTGCCGCTTCATGTCGTGCACGTCGGCAAGTGCGGCGAAGTCGAGATGCTTGCGCCAGACGAAGGGCGCGATTTCGGCCAGCAGCGCCTCGCCCGCTCTGGCGTCGCCGGCGCACGCCCGCGCCTTGATCATGGCGGCGCGCTCCCAGGTGCGCCCTTCCCGCTCGTAATAGTTCAGCGCTGCATCGCGCGAGATCGCCACTTGCGTCGAGGATGGATCGGGCCGCAGCCGCAGATCGACGCGGAACACGTAACCATCATAGGTGCGCTGTTGGAGAATGCGCGCCAGGCCTTGCGTGACCCGCACGAAGAACGGCTGCGGCTCGATATCGGGCACAAGCGTCGCGGCATCGGGGTCGAAGAACACGATGAGATCGATGTCGCTGGAGTAGTTGAGCTCGCCGGCCCCCATCTTGCCCATGGCGAGCACGATCAGGCCGCAGCCGACCTCGGGCGCCTCGGGATCTTCAGGCAGGATCTTGCCGCGTGCGGCTTCCTGACGCAGCAGGTACTGCAGCGCCGCCTGCACCGAGGAGACCGCGAGATCGGTCAACGCCGCCGTCACCCGCATCACCGGCCAGATCCCGCCGATGTCGCACAGCGCGATCAGCAACGCCGCCTCAGCCTTCATACGGCGAAGCAGCCGCATCACCTCGGCTTCATCAGGCGCGGCAAGTACCGCGCCCCTCGCCTCCGCGATCAGCGCGGCGAGATGCGCATCCGGCTCGCATTCGAGCAACCGAATCAGGCGCAGCGGATCGGCCCGCACCAGATCGAACAAATAAGGCGAGAATTGCGCGATGCCGACCAGGATGTCGCGCGCGAAGGGGTGAGCCAGCAGCGCTTCCAGACGAGCCGATTGGGCCGGCTCGAGCTCGGCCAGCCAGCTGTCGAAACGTCGTTCGTCTGATGTGGAAACGGCAATATGGGGAGCCTCCGCGAAGCGTGCGGCAAGGCTCTCGCCAGTCTTGTCCGCGTTTCCCGGCGCGGAGTGGTTCATGCCACCTTCTGTGGCACATCCGGCATTGGCGGGGCAACCCTGTCGCCGGCACCGGCGCGCGCCGGCAGCACCAGCGTGGCGACGAGGCCGGGATGGGCATCGCCCAGGCGCAATTCGCCGCCATGCAATGTGGCAACGGCCGAGGCGAGGCTGAGGCCGAGTCCGGAGCCCGGCATGGTGCGGCTCGCTTCCAGCCGCACGAAGCGCTCGATGGCGTGTTTGCGATCGCCTTCCGGAATTCCCGGGCCGCGATCGGTGACGCTGAGCAGCACCTGATCACCTTCGCGCCTGGCCTCGATCGTGATCTGACGAGCGTCCATGCTGACCACTGACCCCGCCGACTGCGTGGCCGGCTTGCCGTATTTGATCGCATTCTCGACCAGATTGGCGAGCGCCTGGCTGATCAATTCGCGATTGCCGTGAATGGGCGCTGCTTCCGTCTTGACCTTCAAGGTCATGCCGTCGTCTTCGGCGAGCGGCTCGTAGAGCTCGTGAATGCCGGCCGCGACATCGGCGGCATCGAAATCATCCATGTTGCCGCGCGCCTGACCGGATTCCGCGCGTGCGATCATCAGAAGCGCGTTGAAGGTGCGGATCAGCCCGTCGGATTCCTCGATGGTCCGCTCCAGCGCGGCGCGATAGTCGGCCTCGCAACCGGATTTCGCCAACGCCTCCTCGGCGCGGTTGCGCAGGCGCGTCAGCGGCGTCTTGAGATCGTGGGCGATGTTGTCGGAGACCTCTTTCAGCCCCGCCATCAGCGCCTCGATCCGCTCCAGCATGGCGTTGAGGTTTTCGGCGAGGCGATCGAGCTCGTCGCCGCTGCGCCCGACCGGCAGGCGCTCGCTGAGATCGCCGGTCATGATGCGATGCGCGGTGCCGCTCATCGCGTCGATCCGCGTCAACACCCTGCGCGCGACGAAGACGCCGCCGCCGAGGCCGAGCACGACGACGATCAGGATCGACCATTGCGCGGCCTTGGCGACGATGCCGAACAGGCGTCGCCGCTCGGCGAGATCACGGCCGATCAGGAGGCGGAAACCATTTTCCAATTCGATGACGCGAACGAGCGCCCGATGGTCGCGGTCATCCGTATCCTCGATCCGCCGATAGGCGGTCTCCGACCAGCCGATGGTCGCCATCACACCCGGCGCCAGCGAGCCGACGTTGCCGGCGATCGCCTGGCCGGTGGGCGAGGTTATGAGGTAGAGATTGGCGCCCGGCCGCAACGCGCGGGACTCGATCGTGCGCGCTAGGCCGTACAGGCCGCGACGGCCGTAGATCTCGTTGATCTCCGAGGTCTCGGCATTCACCGTCTGCGTGATCTCTTCGGTGATCAGCCGCCGCGTGTTCCAGGCGAAATAGCCGAGCAGCGAAGCCGCGAAAATCGCAAACAAAAACAGGTAGACCAGCGTCAGCCGGAACGCCGTGGTGCGGACGAGTTTACCGAATGCCGTCACGGATCATGTACCCGGCGCCGCGGATCGTGTGCAGCAGCGGCCGCTCGAACCCCTTGTCGATCTTGGAACGCAGCCGCGAAATGTGCACGTCGATCACGTTGGTCTGCGGATCGAAATGATAGTCCCAGACGTTCTCCAGCAGCATGGTGCGCGTCACCACCTGGCCGGCATGCTTCATCAGATATTCAAGCAGGCGGAATTCGCGCGGCTGCAGCGTCAGCTCGTCCTTGCCGCGGGCGACGCGGTGGGAGAGCCGGTCGAGCTCGAGGTCGCCGACACGGTAGAGCGTGTCCTCTGCAGGTCCGCCGCGACGGCGCGACAGCACCTCGACACGGGCGAGCAGTTCGGCGAAGGAATAGGGCTTCGGCAGATAGTCGTCGCCGCCGGCGCGCAGACCCTTGATGCGGTCGTCGACCTGACCGAGCGCGGACAAGATCAGCACCGGTGTCGCGTCGCCCTTGTCGCGCAGCGCGCCGATCAGCGACAGCCCGTCGCGCTTGGGCAGCATGCGGTCGACCACCAGCACGTCGTAATCGCCGCTCTCGGCCATGGCGAGGCCTTCCTCGCCGTCACCGGCGTGGTCGGCAATGTGTCCGACCTCGCGAAACGCCTTCACGAGATAGTCGGCGGATTCGCGGTCGTCTTCGATGATGAGGAGGCGCATCGTGCGTTCGGCGGCGGTCAAGGAGGTCAACCTTCTCTAAACATGGCGCTAGCGGCAATCCCATGCAAGCCGAGTGGGCGAGACTTGGTCGAGAACTTGGGTCGGCAAAAAGGGCGGGCGGTGAAGCTGGGGGGACCTCACCGCCCTATGCCTTCCGACGGAGGGGGGCGTATTCCACCGGAAGGTAGGTCGGGAAGCGAAAATTACGCTGCTTCCCCGAAGGGCGCCGGCGGCGGGGGCGACTGATGCCGGCGACACCCTTCATGTCGTAAGCCTCCTGAGGCTCAGCCCTTGTCAGCCCTTGGCGATGGGCACCGCGACGAAGCGCGACTGGCCGCCGCTCTTCACGCGCATCAGGACGCTGTTCTTGTTGTCGGTCCGCGCCGTGTTGATGGCGTCGCGGAC
>NZ_JACOFQ010000038.1:0-66742 GCF_019455395.1 Bradyrhizobium sp. BR 10261 | reverse complement strand
GTGTCCAGGCTCTCGCTGGTCTCCGTCAGAAACTCCCGCAACAGATCATCCATGAAAACAGGCCTTCATACAGGGAGGGCGCGCACGAGACGTGATGCGCCAGATCGGAATGAGGCCAGCTTCACCGCAAAGCGTTTAATATTGGTTGAGTATGTGCAAAAGAACGGAATCAACAAAGAGATAAGGCGCTCCGGACAATCCGAAGCGCCTCGTAAAGGATCGGTTAACTTCTAAGGGCGCAGCGCGCGTTTACGAAGCGGTAACGACGACGGCTTCGCCCTCCAGCTTGAGCGTCACCGCGAGCCCGCAGGCCTGCGCCAACAGCCGCGTGTAATAAGGCTGGATCGCATGAGCGTCGGCGGCCGGGCCGCGCTCGCCGCTCAAGAGCTCGGAGATGTTCTGCGGCAGGCGCGCGTTGTGCCCGGTCGCGGTGATGCGGAAGCTCATCGCCTCGCCCTCGCCGATCGGATCGACCGTCAGCATGCCGCCGCGCGGGATCGTGTGCTGGGACACGACCAGCATATTCAGCAGCAGCTTGACGCGGTTCTTCGGCAGCAGCAGCCGCGGCAGATTCCACGTGATCGTGCACTTGCCGTCCTCGATGTGGCCCTTCGCCATGGTCTGGGCATCGCCGAGGTCGATCTGCGCGCCGGAGGAGCCGGCCGCGCCGAAGGCGAGACGGCAGAACTGCAGGCGGGCGGATGCGGTCTTGGCGCTCTTGCGGATCAGGTCGAGCGCGAATTCGCGGTCCTCGGGCTTGGGATCGTCATCGAGCACCTCAAGCCCATTGACGATGGCGCCGACCGGGCTGATGAGATCGTGACAGACCCGCGAGCACAAAAGGGCCGCGAGTTCGAGCATATCGGGAGCAGAAGCGGTAGCCGAAGACGGAGCGTCAGACATAAAGGGTTCCTGGAATTGCACGGCGCGGACGCGGCGAATCACGCATGGCCTGGACTGTCGCTGCGGGTTCTATCATTCACCAGCCCGTGGCAGGAAGCTTGCGATAGGTTCGAAGCGGCCATAAGGGGACACGGGCGAATCACGTGAACAGAGGCAAACTTGCCGATGAATGAGGCATGCAGGTGAGGATCATCGACGGCGAGGCCGCTTGTAGGCTGATGGAGCCCCTGACCGCGCTGGTGGCGCAGGCCGGCGAGGCGATCCTGGCCGTCAACCGCTCCGGGATGCGGGTCGATGGCAAGCAGGACGGCTCGCCTGTCACCGAGGCCGACCTCGCCGCCGACCGAATCATCGCCGAGGGCCTCGCCCGGCTTGCGAACGACGTGCCGACGCTGTCGGAGGAGCGGACCCATCTCGCCTCGCCGCCGTTTCGCGGCAGCTTCTTCCTGATCGATCCGCTTGACGGCACCAAGGAATTCGTCGCCGGCCGCGACGAGTTCACTGTCAACCTCGCTCTGGTCACCGAGGGCGTGCCGCTGCTCGGCATCGTCAGCGCGCCCGCGCTCGGGGTGCTCTGGCGCGGCATCGTGGGGCGCGGCGCCGAGCGCGTGAGGTTCGACGGCACCACCATCGGCGCCGCCCAGCCGATTCGGACCCGCAAGCTGCCCGGGCCTGGCGAGCCTTGGATCGCGGCGGTGAGCCGTTCGCATGGCGACCCCAAGAGCGAAGCCTTCATCGATAGCAGGCCCAACGCCGTCAGAAAGACCTGCGGCTCGGCCGTCAAGTTCGGCCGGGTCGCGGAGGGCAGTGCCGACATCTACCCCCGCTTCGGGCCGACCTGCGAATGGGACGTCGGGGCGGGCTGCGCGGTGGTAACGGCCGCCGGCGGCAAGGTGACCGACGGCAAAGGCGGCGAGCTCCGCTTCGGCGAGCGCGGCGACACCGGCTTCATCATCCCCGAGTTCGTCGCCTGGGGCGATGCTGAAGCGGTAACGACCTACTGACTGAGCTTGTCCTGCAGCGCCGGCCAGCGCTTGCCGACTTCATACAGGAATCGTTCCGGGTCGGCGGTGAAGGCGTCCCGATTGTCTTCCCGGCTGAACAGATAAAGCCGCTGCGCCGCGATCACGAAGAAGCGGGGATTGCCGGCGATCGTGACGCCGCGGGCGATGTCGACGGGATCATAGCCGCCGAATTGCGGGCCATAGATCTCGGGATGGGACAGGAACTCCGCCCGGTTGCCGTCATTGCGGAAGCGCCAGACCGCGCCCCAGAGATTGGCCTCGAACTGCGCCGTCCCCTGCTCGGCTCCGCCGTCAACGAAATAGGCAACGGGGTCGAAGCCCTCGATGGCGACGCCGGAGAAGCGATTGACGACAATCCGCTCGGTGGTGGCGGCCTGTGCAGGTAACCAGGTCAGGCCGAGCCAAATGCACGCCAGCAGGCAGACCAGACGGCCGATCAAGGCAGTTCCGGGGCGCAAAGGGCTATCTTCCTGCCGTTGTGCCGTCATAGTTGCTGCGGATAACATTCGAGTCGAGGGGTCATCCGGACCAACCTAGAGCCGTGCCTAATAGCATCAGGTTAAGGGAAGCGGACCGGGATCGATATCAGGGGTTCTTTTATGACTTTCGCATCACGCCTTGCCGCAGTGGCGCTCATCGCGCTGGCGGGCTGGACCGTGCCGGCTTCCGCCCAGACGGCCGCGCCGCCACCGGATCTGCCACCACCGCAGCGGACCCCGACTCCCAATACCTATGGACCGGACGAGCTCGTCACCGCCGGCCATCGCTTCTTCGGCAATGTCTCGCGCGGGCTCGCCTCGATCATCGAGAAGGCGGTCAGCCAATGGGGCCTGCCGAACGGCTACATCCTCGGCGAAGAAGGCTCCGGCGCCTTCGTCGCTGGGCTGCGCTACGGCGAAGGCACGCTCTACACCAAGAATGCCGGCGATTTGCGCGTCTACTGGCAGGGCCCCTCGCTCGGCTTCGACTGGGGCGGCGACGGCGCGCGCACCATGACGCTGGTCTATAACCTGCCCGCCACCAACGCGATCTACCAGCGCTTCGCCGGCATCGACGGCTCGGCCTATATCATCGGCGGCTTCGGCATGACGGCGCTCACCGCCAACAACATCGTGCTGGTGCCGATCCGCTCGGGCCTCGGCTTACGCCTCGGCGCCAATATCGGCTATCTCAAATATACGCCGCGGGCGACCTGGAACCCGTTCTAGGGTTCTCTCCCCCGATCCAGCTTCCGGATTCACGTTAACAACGGGGCAGGGCTGGCTTTTTGCCGGCCCGCCATGCATTGTCCTTGGTAAATTTTTCCCTTGTCTGTTGGAGCTCTGACCCATGGTCGAACCGATCATGTACCTGGCGATCGGTTTCCTGCTGTCGATGCTGTGCGGGCTCGCCATCGTGCCGCTGGTGCATAACCGCGCGGTGCGCCTGACCACGCGCCGGCTCGAGGCCGCAACGCCGCTGTCGATGGCGGAGATCCAGGCCGACAAGGACCAGCTCCGCGCCGAGTTCGCCATGTCGGCGCGGCGGCTCGAGATGAGCGTCGAGCAGCTCAAGAACAAGACCACGAGCCAGCTCGCCGAGCTCGGCAAGAAGACCGACGCCATCAATCGCATGAAGATCGAGCTCGGCGAGAAGAACGCCACGATCTTCGCGCTCGAGGCGCGCGAGAAGGCGGTGAAGGAGCAGCTGCGCGCGACCGAGGAGGAATTCAACGCCAAGACCGAAGCGCTGCGCGAGGCCGAGATCGCGCTGAGCAACAAGCAGGGCGAGCTCGCCAAGATCAACTCCGAACTGTCGGACCGCTCGATGATGGCGGAGAGCCGCCAGGTCGAGCTGGTCGCGGTGCGCGCGCAGATCGAGGAATTGAAGAACCGCGTCGGCGATGCCGAGAAGGAATTTGCCGCGACGCAGACGCGCCTGGCGCAGGAGCGCACCGAATCCGAAACCGTCTCGCGCGAGCTTGGCGAGGCCCGCGGCCGCGTCGAGAATCTGAGCCAGCGCGTCACCGAGCTCGATCGCCAGCTGATCGTGCAGGTCAAGGAAGCCGAAATGCTCTCGGGCCGCGTTGCCGACCTCGAAGGCCGCCTCGCCACGCAGGGCAAGCTGCTGGCCGAGCGCGAATATGAGAACAACCAGCTGCGCCAGACCAACGAGGGCGCCGAGCGCACCATCAAGGAGCTGCGGGTCGAGATCGCCGCACTGAGCGGCGGCAAATCATCGGCCGCGATGGAGACGCTGCGCGCCGAGAAGGCCGCGCTGGAGGAGCAGCTCCGCACCGCCCGCGACGAGCGCGCGAAACTGCAGCGCGACGTCAATGCGATCCAGCAGCAGGCCGAGAGCTCCTGGGCGACCGAGCGCATGGAGAACGCGCTTCTGCGCGAGCGCATCAACGACATCGCCGCCGAGGTGGCAAAACTCGCGATGCAGCTCGAGGGCCCGAACTCGCCGATCGAGGCGCTGCTGGCCGCCGAAGCCGGCCAGCCGCCGAAGCCCGCGCCGCGCCTGGCCAATGGCGTCGCCACCAATGGCGCAGCAAGCCCGCTGCCCGAGGGCGGTGGAACGCTGGCCGAGCGCATCCGCGCGCTCCAGGCCCACGCCTCGCGCGCCCGTCAACAAGGCGCGTAAGCGGCCCAAAATCCGGCCGCGCCACCGAATTGTGACACCATCGGAAGGTTTTCCGCCCCTAGGGCCGCCTGAAAACTTGACACTGATAGCCTGCACTTCTAAATCGCGGGCTCCGATGCGCCGGCCGGCCGAAAAGTCCGGCCGTCTGCATGATGGTCCCGGGCGCATAGCTCAGCGGGAGAGCGTTCCCTTCACACGGGAGAGGTCCAAGGTTCGATCCCTTGTGCGCCCACCACGCTTCGCCAAACGGCTTCGCGGGGCGTCTTGCTCCCGCTCCGTCGAAATCGTCAAAACAACCCCATGCACAGTAGCCGGCGCCGGCCGGACGGACTACGAATTTTCCGAATTTTTCTTGCTCCGTCGGGCAAAACAGGAGCATGATGCAATCATCAGAAAGGCGGCCGCTGCGGGCCGGACGCCCGCGAGCAAGCACTGCTCCAACCACGTCATTGCGAGCGCAGCGAAGCAATCCAGAATCTTTCCGTGGAGAGACTCTGGATTGCTTCGTCGCAAGGGCTCCTCGCAATGACGGAGGGCACGGCCACCGCGCTGCCTTAAGCGATCGCCAGCACCTCGATCTCCTGCGCATCCGACCCCACGACGTCACCGACCGCCTTCCCCATCAGCGACTTCGCGACCGGCGATACGAACGAGATCGAGCCCGCCTTCGGGTCGGCTTCATCCTCGCCGACGATGCGGTAGGTCTGCACCCGGCCATCGGCACGGCTGAAGGTCACGGTGCTGCCGAAGGCGACGACATCGTTGGAGGCCGGATTGGGAACGAGCTGCGCGGTGCGCAGCCGTTCGCCGAAATACCTGATATCGCGCAACGGCACCGCCGACTGCCGGCGCTTTTCGTTGACGTCGTCGATGGCTTGCGCGGCTTCATAGGCTTCGCGCGCTAGTTGGAGCTGCGACTGCAAGGCCTGCAGGCCCTTCTCCGTCACGAGGTTTGGATGCGGCGAGATCGGGCGATCCGGCAGCAACGTCTCGGAGGCCGTCTCGGCGCTCTCTTCCTTGGTAAAGGCAACGCTCAATTCGAAAATCCTGTCGAACAGTGAACACCTCTGCTCTGCCAATCGGGCAGAGGTGGACGAGTTCCTGGGCTCGCATCGATCTAACCCAATCCATCGATTCTTATATCTCAAGTTGGACGAAACGACGGAGCTTGAAGACGAGGTCTGGCAGGGCCTGGCGGAACCGCGTCGCATTCTGGAAATTGGTCGAGAACGGCGCGAAGGTGATCATGGCGTTCCAGTGCCTGTAACCGTAGACCGTGACCGAGACACCGGAGGCGGGAAACCCCTCGATCTTTCTGAGCTCGCCGAGCACGAGCTCGGCGATCGCTTCCGCCGGCAAAAGCCGCTTGCCGTCCGGAGTCAGAGGCTGACTGGCAGGCACGACCGGCTTCGCAGCCGCCGCCGCATCGGATGCGCCGTTGGCGGGGTCACTGGGCGGGTTCTGGAGCTTCGGTGACTCCGCTTCCGGAATCTCGGGGATCACTGCGGCGGGCCCCGGCGCCGACGGAAGAAAGTCGGCAAGCGGCGGCGGGCTGGCCGCGTCTGCGCGCTTGTTGCCGCCCAGGATGCTGCTGATCATCGCCACAAGGCCAGCATCCTTCGCATCGTCACCCATCTGATCATCCCCTCGCCCTGGCCTACTGTAACACCGGCTCCGGAGCCCGCCACTGGGGACGCAGATCAGATCATGCCATCACGCCTGCATAGCTCCCGTCAGGTTCCACCGCGGCGCGGGGCGGGTGCACATCGCGCCGCAGTGCAATCCGTCACTTCTTCTCGAACGGAATATATTGCTGGTACTCCTTCGGTACCGAGCTGCGATAACGCGCCGGAACGGTGCCGCTGTCGATCGAATGATCGATCTCCTGCTGCCGCGTCATCTTCTTCTTCGCCGGCTTCTTCTCGGCACTCTTCTTCGGGCCGGCCGGCGCGGTGGAGGTGTCGGTGCTTGCTGCCGGCGTTGAGGTCGCAGCCGGTGCGGTGGTCGCAGCAGGTGCCGTGTTGGCAGCAGGCGGCGTGGTGGCGGCAGCCGCCGGCGGTGTGGTCCCCGCATCGGGTGCGCTCTGCGCCAGTGCAAGCGGTGTCTGCATGATGAGCGCCAGCGCCGCAGTGGCAGCCAGCAGATATGATCTTTGCATCACAACCTCCAAAATGTCTGATCCCCAATAGGGGAAGCGTAGTCCCGCAGGATCGACGCGTGCAAGTACTCCGAAGATAGGCGGGACCGCGGCTGCAAACTGTGGCCGGCATCACATTGCCGAACGCAGCGCACGCTCCGGCACCAGGACACGAACGACGATGCGTCGGAGCAGTCCGGGGAGCCACGACCGTCGCAGCGGCAGCACGCACACAAATACAATTTTTACGCGAACAGCAAGTTCGCTTCGTCAAGCGCCCTCGAAGTGCCCGATGCCGATGACGAGAATGTTATCCGGCATCTGCGCTGGAGAAATTTGCGATGCGCATCCGCAGCTTGCTCGCAGCACTTGCTGCTGGAACCGGATCGACACCGCGCAATGTGTGAAGCAGCGCATTGAGACGCCGAACTGCTGCGTCTAGCCTCACCTGCATATTTCATCACGAACAACTTCAGCTTTAGTTGCTTTCCGTCGTAACTTTTCAAGGAGGTACTTTATGAGCAGTCGTCACGCCACTACGCCGCGCGGCCTCAACGCCACCCGTTCCCCACTGTCACAAGGCCGCTTCGGCCGCATGTTTCGCACGCTGACGCCGGCGACGTTCGGCCCGAACGAAGCCGACAACATTGCCAACCTCTCCGCCCTCGCCGATAACATGGTCGGCGATTTTGATCCGCCCAAGGACGGCCCCGATGCCGAGGAGAGCGGAATTCCCGCGCTCTACACTTATTTCGGCCAGTTCGTCGATCACGACATCACCTTCGATCCGGTGAGCTCGCTGGCCAAGCAGCAGGATCCCGACGGGCTCATCGATTTCCGCACGCCGTCCTTCGATCTGGACAATGTCTACGGTCGCGGGCCGAACGATCAGCCCTACATGTACGACGGCAACGGCAAGTTTCTGCTCGGCGACCCCCTCACCGGCGCCGGCGTCTCCAACGCCAACGACCTGCCGCGCTTCAGGGGTCGCGCCCTGATCGGCGATCCCCGCAACGACGAGAACAGCATCGTCTCGCAGTTCCAGGGGCTGATGCTGCGCTTCCACAACCGCATGGTCGACGACAACGGCGGCCTCTCGTTCCAGGACGTGCAACAGCGTGTCCGCTTCCACTACCAATATGTCGTGCTGAACGACTTCCTGCCGCGCATCGTCAATGCGACCGTGCTGAACGATCTCAAGACCGGCGGCCGCTACGATCGCAGCAAGCTCGCCTACTATCACTGGAAGACCTATCCCTACATGCCGGTCGAGTTTTCGGTCGCGGCCTACCGGCTCGGTCATTCCATGATCCGGCCCGGCTATCGGCTCAACGACGCCGACAACATGCTGCTGCAGATCTTCCCCGACCCCAACAACCCCGACACCAACGCGCTGACCGGCTTCCGCAGCATGGGGCCGGGACGCGCCATCGACTGGGGTCGCTTCATCGACGTCGACACACGCGCCTATGGCGTCGAGGACGACAGCACCAATCCCGATAACAAGCGGCGCCTCCAGTTCGCCTATCGCATCGACACCTCGCTGGTCGATCCGCTGCGCCAGCTGCCGCCGGAGGTCGCCTCCAACCCGTCATCGCTGGCGCTGCGCAATCTCGAGCGCGGCTGGCGGCTTGGCCTGCCCTCGGGCCAGGCGGTCGCGAGGGCGATGCACCAGACGCCGTTGACCGACGAGCAGATCAAAATCGGCCGGGCCGTCGACAATCCCGATGCCGGCGACCCGCAGGTTCCGATCGCGTCGATCGCGAACGGCGCGTTCAAAGGCAATTGCCCGCTCTGGACCTACATCCTGGCGGAAGCGCGTCAGTACGCGACAAAGGTCACGGTCGCCGCCACCGGCGCGCCGGCGACCGGAATCACGACGCCGCAGCTCGGGCCCGTCGGCGGCCGCATCGTCGCCGAAGTCTTCCTCGGCATGATGTTCGGCGACGCCTCCTCCGTGCTGTCGCTCGACCCGAACTGGGCGCCGGTGACCGGTCCCGATTTCAAGCTGAAGGATCTGGTGACCTACGCGCTGGGTAATGGTGCTCCGCTGCATTGAGCGGGTGAGGGTTCACGATGCGAGGCCGTCCGTGTCATGCGGGCGGCCTTTTTGTTTTCACGCGCGTGAATGATGACAAGGACTAGTGCTCCGACGAAGGTGCGTTCCCTCCCCCCTTGTGGGGGAGGGCTAGGGAGAGGGGTAGCCCAGCAAAAGGTTTCGATTATTGACGATGAAATGAGGGCAGCTACGCGAGAGAATCCCCGTGCCCTCCCCCACAAGGGGGGAGGGAACGGAGAGAGCGGTGCTGTAGGCCCAACCCAGTCGACGCTAGCCTGTCACAACGCAGTCTTGGGCGCGGCTGTGAGGCCACCGTCCGCAAGCCGCGCCGCGAGCCAGAGCGACTGCGCCTGATCGACGCCGCCGCTGAGATAGACTTCCGACATCGTCACGCCGTGCTTGTCCAGCACCAGCAGCACGCCGATCCAATAGGCGAACCAGATATGCGGATCGGTCAGCGCCATCAGCTTGTGCTGGTCGTGCTCGAGCGGCGTGTGATTGCTGGCCTTGCGGATCTCGACGGTGAGCAGATTGTTCGGGATCTCGCGCTGGTGCACGACGACGTCAGGATAGATCGACTTGCCGAGATGATCGTCGGTCGAGATGATGCTGCCGCGCGGCAGATGCAGCGTGCGCTCGCCGAGGCGGTCGTAGTTGCAGTCGACGGCCCAGCCCGAAAATTGCTGCTCGAGATAGACGGCAAAGCGGTGCGTGATGGCGCGTTCGCCGACGTCCTTCTCGAACAGGAATGATTCGTGGACATAGAGCTCCCTGAGCGCCGCGATCACCTTGTTCAGCTCGGTCTGCATCGTGCCTCCGGGCCCATTATGGTGAGGAGCGCGCCACACCATCAGTGTCGTCCCGGCGAAAGCCGGGACCCATACCGCGAGGTCCATCGAACGCGCGCGGTGCGCGTACCGGACCCCTAGTCTTCGCCAAATTTCTCCCTGGGGTTATGGGTCCCGGCTCCCCGTGCGCAATTGCGCACTAGGCCGGGACGACGTGGGGAGAGACCTTGGCCTACATCTGCACCTCAATCAGCCGCGGGCCCGGCTCGGCGACGGCTTCGGCCAGCGCCTTGTTGAACTCGTCGGCATTTGTCACCGCGCGGCCGGGCACGCCCATGCCCTTGGCCAGCGCGACGAAATCGAGCGTCGGGCGGTCGAGACGGAGCATGTCGTTGGCGCGCTGGCCGGGCTCGCCGGCGCCGACATTGTCGAACTCGCCGCGCAGGATCTGGTAGATGCGGTTGGCGAACACGATGGTGACGATGTTGAGGTTCTCGCGGGCCTGCGTCCACAGCGACTGGATCGTGTACATCGCGCTGCCGTCGCCGACCATGGTGATGACCTTGCGATCCGGACAGGCGATCGCCGCGCCGATCGACAGCGGCGTCGAGAAGCCGATCGAGCCGCCCATGTTCTGCAGCCAGTCATGCGGTGCGGCAGCGGCCGTCGGCGGGAAGAAGCCGCGGCCGGTGGTGAGGGACTCGTCGACCATGATGGCGTTCTCGGGGATCGCACAGGCGATCGCCTGCGCGATCGAGGCGAAGCTGAGCGCACCGGTCGGCTTGACCAACTCCTGCAAAGCCTGCGGCTTGACGTCCCTGGCGCTGGCCTTCACGGCGCCGGCGAGCGCTTCCAGCGCCGCCACCGAATTCTCGCCCCACGAGGTCATGCGATGGACCTCGCAGCCCTCGGGCTTGAGCATGCTCGGCTTGTTCGGATAGGCGAAGAACGCCACGGGATCATCGGACTCGACCAGCACGATGTGACGAAATTTTGCCAGCATCGGCAGTGCGTTCTCGATCACATAATGGATACGGTCGATCGAGTAACGGCCACGGCCGCGCGCCATCTTCGGGCGGAAGGTCGGGCCCATCACGGTGCAGCCGGTCTTGCCGGCGATGCGCTCGGCCAGCGCCAGGCCGTGCTCGCTCAAGGCGCTGCCGGTCATCAGCAACAATGTCCCCTCGCCGTTCCCGTGCAGGATCCTTGCGGCCTTCTCGACCGCCTGTGGCGAATAGCTGGCGCGCTGCTGCTCGGCCGGGACCTCGGCGATGCCGTCGGCCTCGTTCCAGGCGGTGTCTGCGGGGAGGATCAGGGTCGCGATCTGCGGCGGGGCGCTTTTGGCGGCGGCGATCGCGGCGGCGCCGTCGGCGGCGACCGCCTTGGAATTCGGCGAGGTGCGGACCCAGGACGACATCGGCCGGGCCAGGCCCTCGATGTCGGAGGTCAGCGGCGCGTTGTAGTCGATGTGGTAGACGGCATGCTGGCCGACGATGTTAACGATGCCGGAATTGGCCTTCTTGGCGTTGTGCAGATTGGCAAGGCCGTTGGCGAGGCCGGGGCCGAGATGCAGCAGGGTGGAGGCAGGCGTGCCTTTCATGCGGAAATAGCCGTCGGCCGCGCCCGTCACCACGCCTTCGAACAGGCCGAGCACGCAGCGCATGCCGGGCACGCGGTCGAGCGCCGCGACAAAATGCATCTCTGATGTGCCCGGGTTGGTGAAGCAGACGTCCACCCCGCCCTTGACCATCGTCCGCACCAGGCTTTCCGCACCGTTCATCCCAACACTCCCGCAAGGCCGTTTCCGACGTTCCATCGGATCAATCATTGTTCGCGCGGCCCGTCAAAGCAAGTGCGGGCATTGCGGCCCTGTCCCGCGCCGCGATGCGCTTGTTTGGCTAATAGTGTTTTGAGGCGGTTTCCGATTTGGTAACGGCAACCACCACGCCTCACGCGGCCGTGGCTTGCGAAACGCCGGCAAATATGGCCTGTGTTTTGCCATTGCATCGATTTTTTTGCTGGGGGGAATGAATGATCCGGTTTCTTGCCGCAACTGTCGCCGCCATGGTGGCTGTGACCATCGGAGCGAGCAGCGCATCTGCCGCCGGGATGGGGATGATCGACTTCACGGGCACCAGTTCCACCGGCTATCTCGGTGGCGGCGCGAGCCCGATCCCGCGCGCCACCGTCATGTATAACGGCAATTATGCCCCCGGCACGGTCGTGGTGAACACCGCCGAGCGCCGGCTCTATCTGGTGCTCGGGAACGGCCAGGCTTTGCGCTACGGCATCGGCGTCGGCCGCGACGGCTTCCGCTGGGGCGGGGTGCACAAGATCACCGCCAAGAAGGAATGGCCGGAATGGACACCGCCGTCGCAAATGCTGGCGCGCCGGCCGGACCTGCCGCGCCACATGAAGGGCGGCATCGAGAATCCGCTCGGCGCGCGCGCCATGTATCTGGGCTCGACACTCTATCGTATCCACGGCTCCAACGAGCCGGAGACGATCGGCCAGGCGGTCTCCTCGGGCTGCTTCCGCATGACCAATGATGACGTCACCGACCTCTACAGCCGCGTCAACGTCGGCACGACGGTGGTGGTGCTGAACAACTAGCCAAACGCGAGCTGCCGTAGGGTGGGCAAAGGCGCATTTGCGCCGTGCCCACCATCTCTCTCGATCGCGAAAAATGCGTGGGCACGCTTCGCTTTGCCCACCCTACGGCACCGTGCCTGAAGCAGCGGCCGAACCCTCGCAGCATGCATTTGCGGACTTGTGTGCGCGCAGCGAATACGGCAGCGTTGCACGACGATGAGCGCATTGGTCCCACCTGCCCTACGCTTCGCCCTGCTGGCATTTGCAGCGCTCATATCTGTGCCTGATACCGCTACCACGGCCGCCGCCGGCGAATTGCCCGCGATCGCCTCGCGCCAGCGCACCGAGAAGAAGAGCTTTACCGACGCCGAGATCGTCGACGGCTTTTTCAAGACCGCGTTCGGCGCCGAATACCATCTCGCCGGCCGCGTCGATCGCATCCGCAAGTTCGACGCCCCGGTGCGCGTGTTCGCCGAGACCGACCGCGCCGACCGCAAGGCGCAGCTCGGGAAAGTCGTGGCCGACATTGCCGCGCGCGTGCAGCATCTCGACATCGCCATGACCGACGCGAGCGAAGCGGCCAATGTGCGGGTGAAGCTGGTGCGCGACCGCGACCTCTACCGCACCATCACAAGCTTCTACGGCGCGGAGAAGGCGCGCGAGATCCGCACCTCGCTCGATCCGCAGTGCCTTTCAGGATTCCGCAAGAACGAGCAATTCGAGATCGAGCATTCCGACGTCATCCTCACCGTCGACGTCAGCGACTTCACCTTCCTCGACTGCGCCTATGAAGAAGTGCTGCAATCGCTCGGGCCGATCAACGACACCGCGAGCGTGCCGTGGACCATGTTCAACGACAACGTCTCGATGGGCTATTTCGACGTCTACGACCAGTACATCCTCAACCTGCTCTACGATCCCCGCATCAAGGCCGGCATGACCGTGCCGGAGGTGAGAGCGGTGCTGCCCGAGGTGCTCGTGGATGTACGCGCCTGGGTGAGGCAGGTGAATGATTTGAAGGAGTGAGGTCGTAGGGTGGGTTAGACTCGTGGATTGCGCAAAGCGCAATTCACGAGGCGTAACCCACCTCTTCTGTCTCCGCGTCAACAGAAGTGGTGGGTTACGCCAAGCAGATGCGCTTCGCGCATCTACTTAGCTAACCCACCCTACGAACTCCCCCCACCCTACGAACTACCCCACCAACTCCGCGACCGTGGTTGCCGCCTTCAGCCCGGTGCCGGTGAGGATCGCGACGGTGGTCTCGTTCGGCTTGATGAGGCCGGAAGCAGACAGCTTCTCCAGCGCCGCGGCCGCGCTGGCGCTGGTGGGCTCGGCGAACAGGCCCTGCCGCGAAAGGCGGCGCAGGGCGGCGACGATCTCGTCCTCGGTGAGCGCCACCGTGCCGCCGCCGCTCTCGCGCAAGGCGCCTATGATCTCGCGCAGGCGCAGCGGATGCTTGATCGCGGTGCCTTCGGCGATGGTCTTGCTCACCTCGCGCGCGACGGGCGTATCGACGCCGGCCTTGAAGCTGGCGTCGATCGGCGAGCAGTTGAGCGGCTGGGCCGCGAACAGGCGCGGCAGCTTTGCAATCTGCCCCGCCTTCTTGAGCTCGCGGAAGCCGAAGGCGCAGCCGAGCAGGCTTGAGCCGGCGCCGACCGGGACGATGACATTGTCGGGCGCGCGAAAGCCGAGATCTTCCCAGATCTCATAGGCGAGCGATTTGGTGCCCTCGAGAAAGAACGGCTGCCAGTTATGGCTGGCGTAAAAGGTCTGGTGCGATTGCCTGATGGCTTCGGCCTCCGATTCCTCGCGCGGGCCTTCGACGAGCTGCACTTCGGCGCCATAGGCGCGCACCTGCGCGATTTTTGCGGGCGAGGTCGAGGCCGGCGCCAAAATCTTCACGCGGATGCCGCCGGCGGCGCCAAGGCCTGCCATCGACGAGCCGCCATTGCCGGAGGAATCTTCCAGAATGGCTTTGACGCCGATCTGCCGGAGGAAGGACAGCATCACCGCGGAGCCGCGGTCCTTGAAGCTGCCGGTCGGGTTGAACCATTCGAGCTTGAAGAACGGCCGCAGCTCGCCCCAATCCTGCGCGACCAGTGGCGTGCAGCCGGTGCCGAGCGAGATCGGATCGTTGATCTCCACCGGCAGCGCCGCGCGGTAGCGCCACAGCGAGCGCGTGCTGATGTCGATGTCGTCGCGCGAGATTCCCCGCCCCGGCGTCACCAGCAGCGGCGTGCGCTCGTCGGAGCACCAGCGCGGCTCAAGCAGGGAATAGAGCTTTCCATTGCGGGGATCGATGTAGCTGGCGGTGGACATGGCGCACTCCGGGGCAATCCGCCCGGTATGTCCGAATATGCCGGCTTTATCCAGTCGGCCGACGCGCCTCTTCAAAAATTTGAACAATTACATAGATATAGGGCGCATTCCGCCGCCTTCCCCGATCCGGACCGGCCGGCGCGGCGGGCCGCCCCGCACGATTAACTTGTCTGTCGCCAAGGGCCGTTACAATATGATGGATTGCGTCGCCGGGCTCCGCTCCGGCAACGCTGATAAGCCAGGCCCGTCCGAGCGGCGGGCCGTTGGCTTTTTGGGAGTTTGGCCATGAGCCGCGCGAACCGTACTGAGCATATCCGCCTCACCTCTCATCCGGAGCCGGGCAAGAAAGCCGCCTACCCGATTCATTGGGGCGCCGCCGACGCGCGCGCCCGCGGACCGATCATCGGCACGGTGTCGCGCACCGGGGATCGCAATGTCATCGGCAGCCATGGCGGCTCCTATGCGATGTATCGCGCGCTCGCGGTCTCCGCCGGCGCGCTCGATCCGATCCGGCGCCCCGATCTCACCAACACCTTCCCGGCCGCGACCATCGGGCCGTTCGAGCAATGGCGCGATCCCGCCAAGATCGTCGCGCTCGATCCCTGGGGGCATCTGGTCGCCGAGAATTTCGGCAAGGACATCGCCGAGGGCGTCGATATCCGCCCGAGCATCGCGGTGACGCGAGCGCGGCTCGACCTGCCCGAGATCCGCGAAGCGCTGGCGGCCAAGCGCCTGCGCGCCGATGGCGAGGTCGTGCATGCCAATGGCAGCGTCTCGGTGGTGAAGATCGCGATCGATCCGGTCTGGTACCTGCCCGGCCTTGCCGAGCGCTTCAAGACCAACGAGACCGAGCTGCGCCGCACGCTGTTCGAGCAGACCGCCGGCATGTTCCCCGAGCTGGTGACGCGCCCCGACCTGAAAGTGTTCCTGCCGCCGATCGGCGGCACCACGGTCTACATGTTCGGCGATGTGACCAAGCTGCCGGACCATCGCACCAAGATCACTTGCCGCGTGCACGATGAGTGCAACGGCTCCGACGTGTTCGGCTCCGACATCTGCACCTGCCGGCCGTATTTGATCCACGGCATCGAGGAATCCGCGCGCGGCGCGCAGGAGGGCGGGCTCGGGCTCGTCGTCTACAACCGCAAGGAAGGCCGCGCGCTTGGCGAAGTGACGAAGTTCCTGGTCTACAATGCGCGCAAGCGCCAGGAAGACGGCGATGCGGCTGCCGCCTATTTCGAGCGCACCGAATGCGTCGCGGGTGTCCAGGACGCGCGCTTCCAGCAGCTGATGCCGGATACGATCCATTGGCTCGGCCTGAAGCGCATCGACCGCTTCCTGTCGATGAGCGACATGAAATACGACGCTCTGACATCGCAGGGCATCGACATCGTCGAGCGCGTGCCGATCCCGCCGGAGTTGATCCCGGCCGACGCCTATGTCGAGATCGCCGCAAAGAAGGCGGCCGGCTATTACTCCACCGACATCGCGCCGGAGAAGGACGTGGGTGGCGTGGTCGGGCGTTCGCTGGAAAAATACTGATCTGGTAATGGCGGACGCTTCAGAACAAGAGGCACGCGCGCTGCTGTCCGCGAAGGCGGTTCGCGCGCGTGCCGAGCGGATGCTCGAGATCGGCCTGAAGGGCGGGCTCACGCATTTCACCATCGATCTCGATCGCATGGATGGCGTTGCGGAGGCCGTGCTCGCGGTGACGCGAAAAGCCTATCCGACGCTCGACATTCCCTTCCACGCGCGCTGGCGGCACTTTGTGTCCGGCGGTGTCGATCGCTGGGTGCAATTGGCCGATGCTGCCTCGTGGCCGGATCGCGCCGCACGGGCGCGCGCGGAGTTCGACCTCGCCATCGTCAGCGTGCTGCTCGACGCCGGCGCGGGTGCGACATGGCGCTATCGTGATGCGGTGACGGGACAAGGCATCGGCCGCTCCGAGGGGCTTGCGCTCGCGAGCCTCGACATGTTTGCCGGCGGGCTGTTTTCGCGCGATGCGCGCGCGCCGTTCAGGGTCGATGCCGATGTGCTTGCAAAGCTGCCGCTTTCAGCTTTGACGTCGGCCTTCCAGGCAAGCGAAGCCAATCCGCTGCTTGGCCTGGAGGGACGCACCGATCTGCTGCAACGTCTGGGCCGGCTGGTAGCCGCGCGCGCCGACATTTTCGGCCTGCAGGACACGCCGCGGCCAGGCGGGCTGTTCGATCACATCGCGGTACAAGCCACTGATGGCGCCATTCCCGCGCCCGTGATCCTGTCCGCGGTGCTGAACCAGCTCGGACCGATCTGGCCGTCGCGGCTCGAGCTTGCCGGCGTCCCGCTCGGCGATTGCTGGCGCCATCCCGCGATCAAGACTGATGATGCGACCGCCGGCCTCGTGCCGCTGCACAAGCTGTCGCAATGGCTGAGCTATTCGCTGATCGAGCCGCTGCAGCGCGCCGGCTTCGACGTCACCGACATCGATGGCCTCACTGGCCTTGCCGAATACCGCAATGGCGGACTGTTCGTCGATCACGAGGTGCTGCGCCTGCGCGATGCCACCGAGGCCGATCGCGCGCATGGGGTGGATTCGCTGCTCGTGGTCGAGTGGCGCGCGCTCACTGTCGCGCTGCTGGATCGTGTTGCGGAACTTGTTCGCACCAAGCTCGGCCGCACGCCGCAGTCGCTGCCGCTCGCCAGCATCCTGGAAGGCGGCACCTGGGCCGCGGGCCGCGCCATTGCCTTTGCGCGCCGTCCCGACGGCTCGCCGCCGCTCAAGGTGATCAGCGACGGTACTGTGTTTTAGAGCATGGAAAAAGATTGCGACCACGCGCGTCATTGCGAGCGCAGCGAAGCAATCCAGAATCTGTCCGCGGCGGGACTCTGGATTGCTTCGCTGCGCTCGCAATGACGGCTCGATAATTTCAGGAGCATCCGATCATGGAAGGCGTCACGATCGTCGATCATCCGCTGGTACAGCACAAGCTGACCCTTGTGCGGGACAAATCGATCTCGACAAAATCGTTCCGCGAGCTGATCAAGGAGATCGGCATGCTCTTGTGCTACGAGGTGACGCGCGACCTGCCGCTCACTGATACCGTGATCGAGACGCCGCTGGCGACGATGCATTCGGCCAAGATCGCCGGCAAGAAGCTGGTATTCGTGCCGATGCTGCGCGCCGGCACCACCTTCGTCGACGGCATGATGGATCTGGTGCCGACCGCGCGCGTCGCCCATATCGGGCTCTATCGCGAACCCGAGAGCTTTGCCGCGGTCGAGTATTTCTTCAAATCGCCGTCCGATCTCAGCGAGCGCCTCGCCATCGTGGTGACGCCTGTGGTCGCGACCGCCAACACCGCGGTGGCCGCGGTGGACCGGCTGAAGGAGCGCGGCGCCAAGGACATCCGCCTCGCCTGCCTGATCGCCGCGCCGGAAGGGTTAGAGCGCCTGCGCGGCCTGCATCCCGACGTGCATATCTGGACCGCGGCGGTGGATGAAGGCCTCGACGAGAACGGCTTTATCCTGCCGGGCCTCGGCGATGCCGGCGACCGCGCCTACGGGACGCGGTAGTCGCGAAGAATGGCGCGCGCCCTCTCCCGCTTGCGGGAGAGGGTAGACCGAGCCCGCGGCCGACAGCTTCGACTCACAGCTCATCCGACTTCAAATCTTCCCGTTGCCGCAGATGCCCTTCAGCGCCTGCCATTCCGTGTCCGTCAGCAGCGGCGGGCCGCTGGCGGGGCGGTCTTCCCTGGTCATGCGGGCGAGGCGGTCCTCGGTGAGCGGATGGCTCGCCAGGATATTCGCAAGGCCCGAGCCGCCCTCCTTGCCGGTGATGCGGAACATCAGCTCGGCCGCGGGCTTCGGCGAGCGGCCGAGCTTGTGCATGATCTCGATCGCGAAGGTATCGGCGCCGGTCTCGGCCTCGCGCGAATAGGAGGCCTCGACCACGCTGCGCGAGGCGAAGATCACGGCGGAGGAGCCGGTGACATCGCCGAACAACAGGCCGATCAGGAACGAGGTGCCGCCGTTGTAGATCAGGCCGCGCATGTTGTCGTGATGCTTGAGATGGCCGAGCTCATGGGCGAGGATGCCGGCGAGCTCGTCGGGAGTTTCGGCCTTGTCGAGCAAGGCACTCAGCACGTAGACCTTGCCGCCCGGCAGCGCGAACGCATTCGGCACCGAGGTTCGCAGCACACCTGCCGTCATGGCATCGTCGTCGAGGCCGGCGGCATCGCGCAGGCGGTTGACGAGCTTGCGGAACGCCGCCTGACCGGCTGCGTCACCGCAAGCCTCGCCGCGGAAGATCGTTTTCACCTGCACCTCGGAGGCATCGCCGATGCGCCGCTCGAGCGGTTTCGGCACCAGCGGCGCGAGGCGGTCCGCGGCCAGCGGCACGCCGAACAGCACGACGCAGACGATGGAAACGGCAGCGGCAACCGACCAGCCCACGATTTTTGCAACACCGCGACCGGTGGTCTGGTGCTCGTCGATGCGAGGGCAGCGTGCGATGAGATCGGCACCGAGCGCCGCGTCGCGAATCTCGAGCCGCGCCAGCGGCGGCGCTGATGTCGAGGTCAGGCGCAGAATGCCGGCCGGGCTGTCGGCGCGGCGGATCTCGTCATAACCCCAACGCGTGACGGCCGGGCCCGCCTGGACGTCGCCGGGCTCGGCGATCTCGAGCGCGTCACCGAGCGTCAGCACGACCTGGCGCCGGCGGCTCGACAGGCCGTCGAAGAAGATCGCCTTCTGTCCAGGCCTGGACTCGGCGCCGGGCCCAGCGGTCACATCGCTCACGATCTAGAATCCCGCGACATCGAGACCATCGGCAAACCCCTCGCCGAGCGCGCTGGCGAGCTCGCCGCTGGCGCTGACGTCGGCCGCGACTCCGATATCATGCACCTCGACGGTCTCCAGCACCATGGCCCAGAGATCGCGCTGGAGATAGACCCGCATGATGATGTTCATGGCAAGCGCGAGCGCGAAATAGCCGATCACCATGATCACCAGCATCGGAATGCTCTTGGCGGCATGGCCCGGCCCGAACAACTGCTCGGCCGGCACGCCGGTCAGCTTGACGGTGAGCACGGTGGCTGCGCCGAGATAGGCGCCGAACAGGATCGAGAGCAGCACCCACCAGCCGACCATCTTCCAGTAGAGGCCGTAGAACGCATTGTGCGGCAGCTCCGAGGACACGCTGACACCGCCAATGCGAATGCCGTTCAGCCACCAGCGCCATTCGCGGGCCTTGAACTCGGCATAGAGGAACGGCGCAAGCGGAAAGATCAATACCGCGATCGGAGTGAGCAGCCAGATCCACCAGCCGCGCTTGAAGAACTCCCAGCCGCTGCCTTCGAAGTCGCCTTGCAGATCGCCGAAATGCGTATGTTGCATCTTGTAGCGCTCCAGCGACGCCTCGCGCCATGGCAGCGCCAGGCCGAGCGTCAGGAACACCAAGACGCCCCACAGCATCGCGCGGAACGAATAGGCCCAGCCGGAGCCGTCCATCCAGAACCGCACCCCGCGCCAGACCGTGCGTGTCAGCCGGTAACGACGTGCGCGAAAGATCGCGAACTGGCCGAAGGCGTAGAAGGAGATGAACAGCGGCGTCGAGGCAAAGCCCTGCCAGCGCTCGAATTCGATGCCGACGAGGAAATAGGCGAGATAGATCGGCATCAGGATCGCGAGAGCGAACAGGAAGCCGACCAGCAGCTCCTTGGCGCGGCCGGTGTATTCGGCAGCGTCGCCGTCGATGGACGTGTTCGACCATAAATGGCGGCGGATGTCGGTGACGAGCCAGAACCGGTAGAAGCCGAAGGTCACGAGCTCCAGCATGGCACCCTTGGTCACCATCTTGCGGAACTCGGTGCGATTGCCGGTGAAATCGACCCGTGTGGGCGGCAACGGCGGCGGGACCGGTTCGGAAGGGCCGATGGGGGTCCATTGCATGTCGTTCACGGCGGCAACCTCGGGATGCGGATCGTTTGCGCTCAATCTATAGATCAGGGATTAGTCGATCCCCAAGATGGGCGGGTTCGATTTACCCCGGTTTCGAGCGATTTCTGGCAGGATTTCACGGGCTGAGCGTGCTGGAGATCACGTTCGTGAATGTCCCGTAGCCCGGATGGAGTGAAACGCAATCCGGGACAGCATCAATGGCGGGCCGAGTCCCGGATTACGCTTGCGCTCCATCCGGGCTACGGCACCTACGCACCTCATCTTGCGGCAAAACTGTCCCTTGCTCCGACGCACGTAACGCGTTGTAATTGTGGTTCAAATACCGCAGAGCAGAATTCACAAAAATCGCGCGGTCGACGTCAGGGAGAACGGTCATGCACGGGACCATGGAAAGCGCGGCAAAGCTCGACGCGTTGCGCGAGCGCGCATCATCGCTTCCGCTGGAGCAATTCGATCCCGGTGACCCCGAGCTGTTCAGGACCGATACGTTCTGGCCCTATTTCGACCGGCTGCGCCGCGAAGATCCCGTGCACTATTGCAAGGACTCTATGTTCGGACCGTACTGGTCGGTGACGCGCTACAACGACATCATGGAGATCGAGACCAATCATGCGGTGTTCTCCTCGGCGTCCGCGCTGGGCGGCATCACCATCCGCGACATCGATCCCGACCTGCGGCGCGAAAGCTTCATCTCGATGGACCCCCCGCGCCACGCCGCGCAGCGCAAGACAGTGGCGCCGATGTTCACGCCGACGCATCTGGACAATCTCGCGATCAACATCCGCCAGCGCTCGGCCGAGTGCCTGGACAATCTGCCTGTGGGCGAAGTGTTCGACTGGGTCGACCAGGTCTCGATCGAGCTGACCACCCAGATGCTCGCCGTGTTGTTCGATTTTCCCTGGGAGGACCGCCGCAAGCTGACGCGCTGGTCCGACATCGCCACCACGATCCCCGGTCCTGACGGACTGGTCGCGACCGAGGACGAACGGCAGGTCGAGCTGACGGAATGCGCGCAGTATTTCGCGCGGCTGTGGAAAGAGCGCATCGAGCAGCCGCCGAAGAGCGACCTGCTGTCGATGATGGCGCACAGCGACGCGACGCGCCATATGGACGCGAAGAACTTCCTCGGCAATCTCATCCTCTTGATCGTCGGCGGCAACGACACCACGCGAAACACCATGTCGGGCTCGCTTCTCGCGCTGAGCCAGCATCCGGAGCAATACCGCAAGCTGCGCGAAAACCCTGATCTGCTCGACAGCTTCGTGCCCGAGGTGATCCGCTGGCAGACGCCGCTCGCGCATATGCGCCGCACCGCGCTCACCGATTTTGAATTCCGCGGCAAGCAGATCAAGAAAGGCGACAAGGTCGTGATGTGGTACGTCTCGGGCAACCGTGACGAAGAGGTGATCGAGAAGCCCTACGACTTCATCATCGACCGCGCCCGCCCGCGCACGCATCTGTCCTTCGGCTTCGGCATCCACCGCTGCGTCGGCCTGCGGCTTGCCGAGCTCCAGCTCAAGATTATCTGGGAGGAGATCCTGAAGCGGTTCGACCATATCGACGTGGTCGGCGAGCCGAAGCGGGTGTATTCGAGCTTCGTGAAGGGTTTGGAAACGCTGCCGGTCAAGATTGCGGCGTGAACGAAGAAGTCTCCCTTTCCCCGTTCTTACGGGGGAAAGGCGAAGAAGGAACCAACCTGGAGCACCACAATGAACATCCAAGCGCCGGTTAAAGTGGACAAAGCCGAACGCATGCGGCGCGCGCGCGAGGAGGCCTATACGACGCCGCTGTCGCAATTCCACCCCGGTGCTCCCAGGCTGTTCCAGGACGACACGCTGTGGCCGTGGTTCGAGCGGCTGCGCAAGGAAGAGCCGGTGCATTACTGCACCAACGCGCCGATCGAGCCGTACTGGTCGGTGGTGAAATACAACGACATCATGCATGTCGACACCAATCACGGCATCTTCTCCTCGGACTCGACGCTCGGCGGCATCGCGATCCGCGACGTGCCTGAGGGCTACGACTATCCGAGCTTCATCGCGATGGACCAGCCGAAGCACTCGGCGCAGCGCAAGACCGTGTCGCCGATGTTCACCCCTCAGCATCTGGACGAGCTGGCCAAGCTGATCCGCCAGCGTTCGCAGACCGTGCTGGACAATCTGCCGCGCAACGAGACCTTCAATTTCGTCGAACGCGTCTCGATCGAGCTGACGACGCAGATGCTGGCGACCCTGTTCGACTTCCCCTGGGAGGAGCGGCGCAAGCTGACGCGCTGGTCCGACGTCTCGACCGCGCTGCCCAAGAGCGGCATCGTCGCCTCGGCCGAGGAGCGCCGCCGGGAGATGGACGAGTGCTACGACTACATGTCCAAGCTGTGGAACGAGCGCGTCAATTCCGAGCCGCGCAACGATTTGCTGTCGCTGATGGCGCACAACCCGGCGACGCGCTACATGGACCCCGACAATCTGATGGGCAACATCATCCTGCTCATCGTCGGCGGCAATGACACCACGCGCAACACCATGACCGGCTCGGTGCTGGCGCTGAACGAAAATCCCGAACAGTACGACAAGCTGCGGGCCAACCCCGCGCTGATCGACACCATGGTGCCCGAGGTGATCCGCTGGCAGACGCCGCTGTCCCATATGCGCCGCACGGCGCTGCAGGACACCGAGATCGGCGGCAAGCAGATCAGGAAGGGCGACCGCGTCGTGATGTGGTACGTCTCGGGCAACCGCGACGAGGAGATGATCGAGCGGCCGAACGATTTCATCATCGACCGCGCCCGACCGCGCACCCATCTCTCCTTCGGCTTCGGCATCCACCGCTGCGTCGGCATGCGGCTGGCCGAGCTGCAGCTGCGCATCGTGTGGGAGGAGATGCTGAAGCGGTTCGACCGCATCGAGGTGGTCGGTGAGCCGAAGCGGATCTATTCCAGCTTCATCAAGGGATATGAGACGCTGCCGGTGAGGATTCCGGGGTAGGCCCGCTGTTCGGCACCACCTTACGACAAGCCGCTTCCCCAACCTCCGCTGTCATGCCCCGCGAAAGCGGGGCATCCAGTACGCCGCAGCCTCTCGATTCTAGCCGCGCCGTCTCTGGAATACTGGATTGCCCGCCTTCGCGGGCAATGACACCGAGGGTGAGGCGAAGAGCGCATCGTCCCCGACGCTCGGCTATCACACCTCTCCCAGCTATAAAATTCCGGCATGACAGCTCGCACAACATGCGATGGCCCCGCTACGCCCGTCTGTCCTAAACCGCTCTGAAAGCATCTAACTCAGCTTGATGTCCCACACGCCATCCTTGCGGCAGGCCGCGACTTCGTCGCGCAGGAGTGCGGTGATGGCGAGGGACGCTGTCGAAGGTGGGCGCTCGATCGGAGAGGCGAAAATGAGCTCGCGTGTCATTGGCCTGGAGACGACGGCGGTTTCCAGCCGCCCGTCGGCGACCTCGCCATGGACCGACGAGGGCGGCAGCAGCGCGAAGCCGAGGCCTTCCGCGACGAGGCTCGTCAGCACGCGGAACGAATCCGCCTCGAGCTGGACGTTGAGCTTGATCTTGCGCTGCGCAGCGGCGTGCTCGATCAGCGCGCGGAGGCCGTGGGAGTGACTGGGCAGCACCAGGCGCTGCCGCAGCACCCAGCCGATATCGACGCTCTTCTTGCGCGCAAGGCCGCAGCCGCGCGGGCCGACCGCGACGATGTTGTCGCGTCCCAGGCTCTGCACGTTGAGATGCAGATCGGCGGAGCGGCCGTACAGGATGGCGAGATCCATCTCGCCGCGATGCAGCCATTCGACCAGATGGCCGCTGTAGCTCTCGACGATGCGCAGCGAGATGCCGGGAAAGGTCTCGACGCAGCGCCGCGCAAAGCGCGCCGACAGCACGCAACTCACGGTCGGAACCAGCCCGAGCACGACCTGTCCCGAGGGCGGGCCCTTGGCCGACTGGATGTCGTCGCGGATCTGGTCGATCTGCCGCACGATGCCGGAGGTGCGCGCCAGCAGAAGCCTGCCGGCCTCGGTCAGCACCATGCCGCGGCCGTTGCGGGTGAACAGTTCCGTGCGCAGCTCGTGCTCGAGCAGCTTGATTTGCCTCGACAGCGCCGGCTGCGCCACGCGCAAGGTGTCGGAGGCCTTGGAAAGGCTGCCGAGCTCCGCAACGCAACTGAAGGTCCTGAGCTGCCGGAAATCCATACTTGCCAATCCTGGAAGGCTGCTCCATACGCTATAGCAAATGAGCATAGGGGGCTGGCGATGTTTTCACAACGCCAGAGGATCGGCCGGCGTTATCTTGACTGCCGCACCAAACAGGAAACGCCATGAGCGAACAGCACCACAGCGAAGATTACGCCGACATCCGCGAAGCCGTCGCAAAGCTCTGCGCGCAGTTTCCCGGCGAATACTGGCGCAAGCTCGATCGCGAGATGGCCTACCCGAAGGCCTTCGTCGATGCGCTGACCGAGGCCGGCTATCTCTCGGTGCTGATCCCGGAAGAATATGGCGGTGCGGGCCTGAAGCTGTCCGCGGCGGCGGCGATCCTCGAAGAGATCCAGCGCGCGGGCTGCAACGGCGGCGGCTGTCATGCCCAGATGTACACGATGGGCACCGTGCTCCGGCACGGCAATGCCGAGCAGAAGGCAAAATACCTGCCGAAGATCGCGAGCGGCGAACTGCGCCTGCAGGCCTTCGGCGTCACCGAGCCGACCAGCGGCACGGACACCTCCTCGCTGAAAACCTTTGCGCGCAAGGAAGGCAACGACAGCTACATCGTCAACGGCCAGAAGATCTGGACCAGCCGCGCCGAGCATTCCGACCTGATGGTGCTGCTGGCGCGCACCACGCCGAAGGAGCAGGCCAAGAAGCGCACCGATGGTCTGTCCGTGTTCATCGTCGACATGCGCGAGGCCAAGAACAATGGCCTCGAGATCCGCCCGATCCGCACCATGATGAACCACGCCACCACCGAGGTGTTCTTTACCGACATGAAGGTGCCGGCGGAGAATCTGATCGGCGAGGAAGGCAAGGGCTTTCGCTACATCCTCTCCGGCATGAATGCCGAGCGCATCCTGATCGCCGCCGAATGCGTCGGTGATGCCAAGTGGTTCATTGCCAAGGCCACCAATTACGCCAAGGAGCGCGCGGTGTTCGGCCGTCCTATTGGCCAAAACCAGGGCATCCAGTTTCCGATCGCCAAGGCCTACGCCTCCATGCGCGCGGCCGAACTGATGGTGAAGGAAGCGACGCGCAAATACGAGGCCGGGCTCGATTGCGGCGCGGAGGCCAACATGGCCAAGATGCTGGCGGCCGATGCGTCCTGGGAAGCGGCCAATGCCTGCATCCAGACCCATGGCGGTTTCGGTTTTGCCGAGGAATATGACGTCGAGCGCAAATTCCGCGAGACGCGGCTTTATCAGGTCGCTCCGATCTCGACCAATCTCGTGCTGTCCTATGTCGCCGAGCATGTGCTCGGCATGCCCCGCTCGTACTGAGGTCGCACCATGGGAGCATTGGACGGGATCAGGGTGATTGCAGTCGAGCAGGCGGTGGCGGCGCCGTTCTGTTCGTCGCGCCTTGCGGATGCGGGCGCGGAGGTGATCAAGATCGAACGGCCGGAGGGCGATTTCGCCCGCGGCTACGATGCGGCGGCCAAGGGCCAGAGCAGCTATTTCGTCTGGCTCAACCGCGGCAAGCAATCGGTCGTGGTCGATCTCGCCACCAAGGAGGGCCGCACTGAACTGGAGAAGCTGATCGCCAGCGCCGACGTGCTGGTGCAGAACCTCAAGCCGGGCTCGATGGACAAGCTCGGCTTCTCGCGCGAGCGGCTGCTGAAGGACTATCCGAAGCTGATCTCGTGCACCATCACCGGCTATGGCGACGAGGGGCCCTACGCCCATCGCAAGGCCTATGACCTGCTGATCCAGGCCGAGAGCGGCCTCGCCTCGATCACAGGCAATCCTGACGGCGCCTCGCGCGTCGGAATGTCCATCGTCGACGTCGCGACCGGGGCAACCGCGCACGCCGCGATCCTGGAGGCACTGATCGCGCGCGGGCGCACCGGCAAGGGTGCCGACATCCGCATCTCCATGTTCGACGTGATGGCGGACTGGTGCACGGTGCCGCTGCTCAATGCCGAGGCCGGCAATCCGCCGAAGCGCATGGGGCTGCGTCATCCCTCGATCGCGCCTTATGGTGTGTTCACGTCGAAGGACGGCAAGGACATCTTGATCTCGATCCAGAGCGAGCGCGAGTGGAAGACGCTCTGCGCCGAGGTGCTGGACCGGCCTGATCTCCCTGCGGATCCCCGCGTCGCCAACATGGTGGAGCGCGTGCGCAACCGCGATTTCACCGACGCGACAGTTGCGGAGATTTTCGGCAGGATGACGCGCGACGAGCTGTTGAAGCGATTGTCGGACGCCGACATCGCCTTCGCCGAGGTCAACACCATGGCCGACCTCACCAACCACCCGCATCTGCGCCGCATCGAGGTGGAGACGCCGAACGGCCGCGTCAGCTATCCCGCGCCGGCGCCTGTTATCGTCGGCGAGACGCGCCGCTATGGCCCGGTGCCCGCGATCGGTGAAAATCCCAGGAAGTAACAAGAGCGAGGCGTCATGACCGAGAAGCTCGACATCGATCACCTCAGGCAATGGATCGGACGCAGTTCCGAAGCCACAGACATCGTCACCGCGCAGCTCGTCAAAGGGCTGCGCGCGACGCTGTTCCAGGAGGTCGGCGAGCCAAAGGCGGGGGATGCGGCGCCGTTCACGGTGCATTGGTGCCTGGCGCAGCCGGTCTTTCCAATGTCGATGCTCGGGCCCGACGGCCACCCGACCCGCGGCGGCTTTCTGCCGCCGGTGCCGTTGCCGCGCCGGATGTGGGCCGGCGGCGAGATCGAGTTCCTGCAGCCGCTGCGCGTCGGCGATGAATCGACCCGGGCCTCACGTATTGCCGACGTGCAGGTGAAGACAGGATCAACCGGCACGCTCTGCTTCGTCTCGGTCGAGCATATCGTCACGTCCCCGCGCGGCATTGCCATTCGCGAGCGGCAGGACATCGTCTATCGCGAGGTGACGGGCAGCGCGCCTCCGGCTGCGAAGGCGCCGCCTCCGCCGCCAAAGGCGCAGCATCGGAAGACGCACGTTTCCGATCCCGTGCTGCTGTTTCGCTATTCGGCGCTGACCTTCAACGGCCATCGCATCCATTACGACCGCGACTACGTCACCAAGGTCGAGGGCTATCCGGGCCTGATCTTCCACGGACCGTTGCAGGCGGCGCTGATCATCGAGATGGCGGCGAAACTTCGAGGCGGCACGGCGCCGAAGAAATTCACCTATCGCGGGGTGCAGCCGCTGTTCGAGGGCACCGAGTTTTCGGTCAATGCCAACGAGACCGCCGACGGCATGGAGCTGTGGACCGCCAATGCGGAGGGACAGCCGACGATGAAGGGGACGGCGGTGTGGTGAGCCACCACTCTCGCCTCGTCATTGCGAGCGCAGCGAAGCAATCCAGAATCTTTGCGCGGAGACAGCCTGGATTGCTTCGCTGCGCTGGCAATGACGGGTTGGGTTGCTGGCGTCGACAATAGTCAGGGGACGGAAACCAATGGCCAAAAACGGCAAGACCGGCAGCAAGTCCGTCACCGTCAAGCAGGCGACGCTCGACCTGCTGCGCGCCTTCGGCATCACAAAAGTGTTCGGCAATCCCGGCTCGACCGAGCTGCCGTTCCTCTCCGACTGGCCCGACGACATCGACTATGTGCTGGCGTTGCAGGAAGCCTCCGCCGTGGGTATGGCCGACGGCTATGCGCAGGCAACCCGCAATGCTGGCTTCGTCAATCTGCATTCGGCCGCCGGTGTCGGCAACGCGCTCGGCAACATCTACACCGCGCATCGCAACCAGACGCCGCTGGTGATCACCGCCGGCCAGCAGGCGCGTTCGATCCTGCCGCTGCAGGCCTTTCTCTATGCCGAGCGCGCCTCGGAGTTTCCGCGGCCCTATGTGAAGTACAGTGTCGAACCGGCGCGGCCCGAGGACGTGCCGGCCGCGATCGCGCGGGCCTATTACACCGCGATGCAGCCGCCCTGCGGGCCGACCTTCGTGTCGATCCCGATTGATGACTGGACGCACGCAACCGCCCCGGTCGAGGCCCGCAAGGTCAGTCGCGAGATTGGTCCGGAGCTAGATGCGATGAAGGCGCTGGTCGCCGCGCTCGCTATCGCAAAGCACCCTGCCCTCGTCGTCGGCCCTGGCATCGATCGCGCCGGCGCGGTCGATCTGATGGTGCGCGTCGCCGAGAAGGCCAAGGCCAGCGTCTGGGTCAGCCCGTTCTCGGCGCGCTGCTCGTTCCCCGAGCGGCATCCGCAATTCGCGGGCTTCCTGCACGCCTCGCCGGCGCAGCTCTCCGATGCGCTGCGCGAGCACGACCTCGTCGTCGTGATCGGCGCGCCCGTTTTCACCTTTCACGTCGAGGGCCATGCCGCGATCTTCGATGGCGGCGCCACCATCTTCCAGATCACCGATGATCCGGATGCGGCCGCGGTGACGCCATCAGGTACCAGCATCATCGCCACGATGAAGCCGGCCCTCACCGCGCTGCTCGACCTGCTGCCCGAAAGCCAACGCGCGGCGCCAAAGGGACGCACACTGCCGCCGGCGCCACAGGCCGCCGATCCGCTGCCGGTCGAGTTCCTGCTGCACGCGCTGTCCCGGGCGATGCCGGAGGGCGCGTCACTGGTCGAGGAAGTGCCCTCACACCGCCCGGCGATGCAAAAGTTTCTGCCGATGCCGGGCCAGGATAGTTTTTACACGATGTCGAGCGGCGGCCTCGGCTATTCGCTGCCCGCCGCCGTCGGCATGGCGCTCGGCAAGCCGAAGCAGCGCACCGTTTGCCTGATCGGCGATGGCTCGGCGATGTATTCGATCCAGGCGCTGTGGACCGCCGCTCAGCGCAAGCTGCCGCTGACCATCGTCGTCATCAACAATTCCGGCTACGGCGCGATGCGCTCGTTCAGCCAGGTGATGCAGGTGCGCAACGTGCCGGGGCTGGAGCTGCCGGGCATCGACTTCGTGCGGCTCGCGGAGGGGATGGGCTGCCATGCGGTGCGGGTGAGCAAGGCCGCGGAGCTCGGCGCGGCGCTGAAGCGCGGGATGACGTTCGAGGGCACGAGCCTTGTGGAGGTCGTCGTGGATTCGGCGGTGCCCGTGCTGTACGGGCAGAAGCATTGAGGGGTGAACCGCCGCCACTGTCATCGCCCGCGAAGGCGGGCGATCCAGTATTCCGCGGCGCCAGTTGTGCAAACCAATAACCGCCGCGGCGTACTGGATGCCCCGCCTGCGCGGGGCATGACAGGGTCAAATGCGGCGACGGGAGAGCCTACTTAGTCCCGAACTCCTCCCGCATCTTGGCCTGGATCTTGGCCATGCCGCCGATCCAGCGGTCGTAGTTCTCGGTCTTCTTGCGCATGTAGCCGAGCACTTGCGGGTGCGGCAGGATCAGGAAGGTCTCCTGCTCGAGGCCGGCGAGCACGTCCTTCGCCACCTGCTCGGGCGTGAGGTCGCCGTCGCCGGATTGCGGGCCCTTCGGGATCGAGCGCAGCATGTTGGTATCGACGCCCTGGGGGCAGAGGATCGAGACCTTGATGTTGTCGGACTTGTGCGAGATCGCGAGATTCTCGGCAAAGCCCACCGCGGCGTGCTTGGTCGTCGAGTAAGCCGGACTGCCGACCTGCGACAGCAGGCCGGCGGCCGAGATGGTGTTGAGGAAATAGCCGCCGCCGCGCGCCTTCATGCGGGGGATCAGATGCCGCGCCGCGTAGACATGCGCCATGACGTGGATCGCCCAGCTGCGCTGCCACGGCTCGTCGGAGGCGCCGCCGGCGTTGACCGACATCGGATCGAAGCCGCCGCCGATGCCGGCGTTGGAGCAGAACAGATCAATGGGCCCGAACTGCCGCTCGGTCTCCTCGATGACGTGGGCGATCTCCTTTTCCTGCGCGACGTCGCATCTGAACGCCGCGCCGTCGACCGTGGCGGCGACGGCGCGCGCGTTGGCGGCATCCATGTCCGCAACCACGACCTTGGCAGCACCCGCCTTGTGAAAGGCCTCGCACAGCGCCTTGCCGATGCCGTTGGCGCCGCCCGTGACGACCACGACCTTGCCGGTCACCTGCATGCGACGTCTCCTCTTGTCTTTATTGGTATTATCCCGCCTCGCGGGACGTGCTCAGTTCAGCACGAGGTCGAGCACCGCCGTATAATGGCATGCCGCGCCGGCCAAGACAAAGCCATGCCAGATCGCGTTCTGGAAACGTAACCGCCGCCAGGCGTGGAAGATCACGCCAAGACTGTAGAGCAGGCCGCCGGCAAGGATGAAGCCCAGCGCGAGTGCGGGCAGCGCCTGGACAACGGGCACGTAGAGCATCACGCCGCTCCAGCCCATGACGAGATAGATGCCGACCGAGACACGATCGAACCGGCCGGGGCAGAATAGTTTCAGCACGATGCCGAGGATTGCGACGCACCAGACGCCCGCGAGCAGCACCAGCGCGAACGCGCTGTCCCTCACCTCCAGAATGAACGGCGTGTAGGTCGCGGCGATCAGAAGATAGATCGCGGAATGATCGAAGCGGCGCAGCAGCCATTTGGCGGGTGAGACCGGCCAGAGATTATAGGTCGCGGACAGCACCAGCATCGAGAGCAGACCCGCGACATAGATCGAGACGCCGACGATGTCGGCGGTATCGGCATAGACCGCCGCCAGCACCACCAGCACGGTCGCAGCGATGATGCCGGCGAACAGGCCGATTCCATGGATGATGCCGTCGGCGATCAGCTCGGCGCGGTCATAATTCCAGCCGATCACGTCGGCCGCGGCGTGGACGGAGCTGGATGCGAGCTGTTTCAATCTGAACACGGTCATGGCAATCCGCAACGTGAAGTCGTGTCCTCTGCTATGGGTCTTTCGGAACCCGCGCGTCGTTCAACCGGCTGATCGCCGACAAAGGCGGTGGAAGTATGAAGCTTGATTTTCCCCACTTAATTGCCACTTTTGTGAACAGCTTCGCTGTTCTGCCCGCCCGAGATCGCTCACCTCCAATATCCCTGCGTTAAGTCAAGATGGCATTCAGTTTCCAGGATATGGTCGAGGAGGCGCGCCTGTCGGCCCGGGCGCTGATCGACTATGGCGAGCACTTCTTCAATCCGACGGTGCGCCTTGGTGTCACCGGCCTGTCGCGCGCCGGTAAGACCGTATTCATCACCGCGCTGATCCACGGGCTGACGCGCGGCGGAAGGTTTCCGGTGTTCGAGGCGTATTCGTCGGGCCGGATCGCGCGGGCGCATCTGGCGCCGCAGCCTGATGACGCCGTGCCGCGCTTTTCCTACGAGAGCCATCTGCGCGCACTGATCGAGGAGCGGCGCTGGCCGAGCTCGACCGTCGACATCAGCGAGCTACGTCTCGTCATCGACTACCAGCGCCAGAACGGCGCCGACCGCACGCTGACGCTCGACATTGTCGATTATCCCGGTGAATGGCTGCTCGATCTGCCGCTGCTCCAGAAGAGCTACGAGCAATGGTCGTCGGAGAGCCTGGCGCTGTCGCGCGAGACGCCGCGCGCGCATCTCGCCGCCGACTGGCACGTGCATCTGGCGACGCTGAAACCCGAAGCCCGCGAGGACGAGCAGGCAACGCTCACGGCTGCAAAGCTCTTCACAAAATATCTGCGTGCCTGTCGCGACGAGCGGTTCGCCATGAGCCTGTTGCCGCCCGGCCGCTTTTTGATGCCCGGCAGTCTCGCCGACACGCCGGCGCTGACCTTCGCGCCGCTCGACGTGCCCGCAGCCGGACAAGCGCCCGAGGGATCGCTGTGGGCGATGATGGTGCGCCGCTTTGAAGCCTACAAGGACATCGTGGTGCGGCCGTTCTTTCGCGATCATTTTGCCCGGCTGGACCGCCAGATCGTGCTGGCCGATGCACTCGCCGCGTTCAACGCGGGGCCCGAAGCGCTGCACGACCTTGAAGCGGCGCTAGCAGGCATTCTCGATTGCTTCAACATCGGCCGCAGCACCTTCCTCTCCAGCCTGTTCAGGCCGCGCATCGACCGCATCCTGTTCGCGGCGACGAAAGCGGACCATCTGCATCATTCCAGCCACGACCGGCTCGAGGCCGTGCTGCGCCGCGCGGTCACCCGCGCCGTCGCGCGCGCCGAAGACACCGGCGCTGCGATCGATGTGGTGGCACTCGCCGCCGTCCGCGCCACGCGTGAGGCACAGGTTGCACGTGGCCGCGATGTCTTGCCCTCGATCCTGGGCACGCCGGCCGCTGGCGAGAGCGCCAACGGCGAGTTCTTCGACGGCAACACCGAGGTCGCGACCTTTCCCGGCGATCTGCCTGATGATCCCGAACCACTGTTCAACGGCACCGATGCGTTCCGCGGCCTCGCCACCGAAGCCGCCGAGAAGAGCGATTTCCGCTTCCTGCGCTTCCGCCCGCCCAAGCTCGACCACGAGGGGACGGACGAGCCGGCGCTGCCGCACATCCGCCTCGACCGTGCCTTGCAGTTCCTGATCGGAGACAAGCTCGCATGAACGACCGCTCGAAGCCACGGCGGCCGGCGACGTTCCGGCTCGACGATCCCGATGTCATCGTCACCGAAGCCGACGAGACCAGCCGGCTCGGCCGCACCACCATCCAGATCACGCCGGAGCACGATCCCCAGGCCCTGCCGGTGCCGATCGAAACCGCGCTTCCGGCGCGGCGCGGCTTCCGCTGGGGCGCGCTGTTCTGGTCCGGGGTCGCAGGGCTGACGCTGCTCGGCACCGGGCTCGGCGTGGTGCGTCTGATCGAGGATCTGTTTGCGCGCAATGAGAGCCTCGGCTTTGTCGGGCTTGCGCTCGCGCTCGTCACCACGCTGGCACTCGCTGTTGTCATCGGGCGCGAGGCGTTTGGGCTGGTGCGCCTTGCGACGATCGAAAAACTGCACGCACGCGCCGCAGGAGTGCTGATAAGCGACGATCGCAACGAGAGCCGCGCCATCGTCAAGGATCTGATCGCGATCGCGCACCAGAATCCGCAGCTCGCGCGCGCCCGTGCCGCGCTGGAAAGCCACAGCGGCGAGATCATCGACGGGGCCGACATGATCCGGCTCGCCGAGCGCGAATTGATGTCGCCGCTCGATGCGGAGGCGCGGCGGCTGGTCTCGTCGGCCGCACAGCGCGTGTCGATCGTCACGGCGGTGTCGCCGCGCGCTTTGTTCGACGTGCTGTTCGTGTTCGTGGCCTCGCTGCGCCTTATCCGCCAGCTTGCCCGGCTCTATGGCGGAAGGCCCGGCGCGCTCGGCATGATCCGCCTGCTCCGCCACGTCATCGCCCATCTCGCCATCACCGGCGGCCTCGCCGCCAGCGACAGCCTGGTGCAGCAGATGCTCGGCCACGGGATCGCGGCAAAGCTGTCGCAGCGGCTCGGTGAAGGCATGCTCAACGGCCTGCTGACGGCGCGGCTGGGCCTGGCTGCGATCGACGTTACCAGGCCGCTGCCGTTCGCCGCGCTGCCGCCGCCGAAACTGTCGGATCTGGCCACGGATTTGTTGCGAAAGAAAGAGGACGAGGACTAGCTCTTAGAGCCAGCACGCGCCACTGAAACAGCGGCGAGTCCCTTGGCGGGGTGAGCTCCGGGGTCCATCCGGTGAGCTTGTCGAGCGTATAGGTGTCGGTCAGGACGCCGCGCCAGCGGCGCTCGACCTGGCCAATCGGCTCGCGCCTGGCGGGGATCGTCGCCCACAGCGATGAACGATCATCGGGCTGGCGGCCGACATAGAGTCCCGCATGGCCCTCGATCCTGTCCATGCCGGGATCGCGAAAATCCTGGAAGCGGCCGCGCTCGTTGATTTCCACCACGGGCACGCGCCCCCTGAACAGCCAGCGCATCATGGCGTAGGTGCGGTAATCCGTGGTCGCGATCCAGGTCGCGCCGGTCTCATCGAGCGCGGCCTGCGCACGCGCAGCGACCTGCTCAAAGCCGGCCTCGGCGCCGATCGGATCCATCCTGCCGAGGAAATTCCAGGGCGCGGCGACGTAATAGAGGAACACGATCACGACGAAGGCGATCCCAGACACGAGCGCGGTGTTCACCCAGAAGATGCCCACGCGGATCGCTCGCGCCGACCAGCCTTCTGCCGGCATCATCGCAAGGTTCACGGCGGCAGCCGCGAAGCCGACCGGCCACATGAACATCGGCCAGGTGTCGCCGACCCTGAGCGTCAGCGACTTGAAGAAGAAATAGACGAACGGCACCAGCACCGCCGTCGACAGCAGGATCGCAACCGGCTCGCGCGAGCGATAGCCGCGCCACGCCGTCATCACCAGACCGGACAGCACCACCGGCAGCATGACGAAACCGACGAGGCCGAATTGCAGGCCGATATAATCGCCGAGGGTGCGGAGCGAGATGCCGTAATTGGCGGTGGCGCGCACGCCCTGGAAACGGAACGAGGCCCAGTCGTGCCGCGCGTTCCAGATCAGGACCGGCGAGAACACGGCCAATGCGATCAGCAGCGCAAGGTAAGGGTACGGGCTGCGCAGCCAGCGCCAGCGCCACTCCGGCACCAGCAGAAAGGCGGCGACCGCAGGCGCGAACATGACGACGGTGAATTTCGACAGCAGCGCCAGGCCGGCGAACAGGCCGGCCGCGAGCCACCAGCGGCCGTCGCCGCTTTGTGCAAGTCGCACCAGCGACCACATCATCGCCACCGCGAACGGAATCATGGCGACGTCGGGCGCGACCTTGGCCATCAACAGGCCGTAATAGAGCGCGGCCTCCGGCATCAGCACCGCAATCGCGATCGCGCGCGCATCATGGGTGAGGCGGCGGACGATGTCGGCAAGCAGGCACTGGGTCACCAGCATCGCGACGATGCCACCGAAGCGGACGCCGAGCGCGGTGTCACCGAAAATGAGGGTCCCGAAGCGGATAAGCCAGGCGATGCCGGGCGGATGATCGAGGAAGCTCAGCGCTCCCTCCTTCGACCAGGTCCAGTAATAGGCCTCGTCGGTGCGCAGCTCGATGGCGGAGGCATAGACCATACGCAGCACGGTCATCGCAGCGATCACCAGCGCGGCCACGATGAGCGGCCGGCGCGATGCGCCATCGGGCTTTGCGGTGATGTCGAGAGCAAGCGTCACGGCCGCGCTTTTCCCCGACTTGGAAGGGGGAGTCAATGTGGCCACCGGTGCGGTGTGTGCCGTCTCGCAACAACCGTAGAACCCGTAGGGTGGGCAAAGGCGCTCGTGCGCCGTGTCCACCATTTTCCCTTACCTCCAATGGTGGGCACGCTTCCGCCTTCGCTCTTCGAGCTGCGGCTGAAGCTTTGCCCACCCTACAATACTTGTCCGGGACGACAGAGCGCCTTTGCCCACCCTACGAGACTTACCGTTACGCAACCTTGTCGGTTATGTGATCCTACAAGCCGTGTAGCAGCCGGAATTTAACTCTCCGCTGGCTGTTCTCCTCGGTGAACTGGTACAACCGAATCATGGCCACGACCGCGCTTTCACGATTGCCCGAACTCGTCCGCTCGACCAGCGCGCGGCAGGTGCGGCTGGTCTGCGGCGTCATCCTGTTCGCTTATGTGGTCAGCCATTTCCTCAACCATGCACTCGGCAACATCTCGGTTGATGCCATGCAGGTCGGGGTCCACTACCACACCGCGTTCTGGCAGTTCCTCCCTGTGACGATCGTGTTCTATGGCGCGGCGCTCACCCATATGGGTCTCGGCGTCTATGCGCTGTACCAGCGCCGCCAGTTCCGCTGGCGGACGATCGAGCCGCTGCAGCTGGTGCTGGGACTGAGCATCCCTGCGCTGGTGATGGCGCATGTGATCGGCATCCGGCTGGGCCAGGCGCTGTACGGCCACGAGAAGCTCTATCCGCAGGAGCTCTATCTGTTCTTCGTCGCGGCGCCCGGTCGGCTCTGGACGATGACGATCCTGCTGATCGTCGCCTGGGTCCACGGCTGTATCGGCATCTATTTCTGGCTGCGGCTGAAGCCGTTCTTCGCTCGTGTGGCGCCGTACCTGTTGGCGGCTGCCGTGCTGATCCCGACGCTGGCGCTGCTCGGCATCTACCAGGGTGGCCGCAGTGTCGCCGCCGACAGCGAGGACCGCGATTGGCGCCGGCAAAATTACACGCAGCGCGAGGTCGGCACCTTCGCACAGGCCGATACGCTCGACCGCATCACCGGTGGACTGACGATCGGTTATTTCGGCCTGCTCGGGCTGGTGATGCTCGCACGCGGGGTGCGCGGCTGGCGCGAGCGGCGCGGCGGCATGATCTCGCTGTCCTACGGCAACGGCAAGACGGTGCGAATCCCCAAGGGCCTCTCCGTGCTGGAAGCGAGCCTGCGCCACAACGTGCCGCATGCCAGCGTCTGCGGCGGCCGGGCTCGCTGCTCGACCTGCCGCATCCGCATCATCGGCGACCACGGCGCCTTGCCCGAGCCTTCGCAGCGCGAAGCCTTCGTGCTGGCCCGCGTCGGCACCGCCGATCCCTCGATCCGGCTTGCCTGCCAGCTGCGGCCGAACTGCGACCTCTCCTTCTTCCAGCTGTTCATGCCGCACACGCTGGCGGCGAATGCGCAGGCGTCCTCGCCCGCGCGAATTGGCCAGGAGCGCTATCTCGTCAGCCTGTTCGTCGATATGCGCGGCTCGACGCAGCTGGCCGAGAAGCGGCTGCCATTCGACACCGTCTTCATCGTCAATCGTTTCCTGGGCGCGGTATCGCAGGCCGTGATCGAGAATGGCGGCCAGCCGAACCAGTTCGTCGGCGACGGCATGCTGGCGCTGTTCGGCTTGACCTGTGACCCGCAAACCGCCTGCCGGCAGGCGCTCAAGGCCGTTGCCGGCATTGCGACCCATGTGGACGAGCTGAATGAGCTCCTGAGCCACGATCTGCGCCAGCCGATCCGCTTCGGCATCGGCGTCCATGGCGGCGAGGTCATCATCGGCGACATCGGCTACCGCGACCACATCGTCTTCACCGCGCTCGGCGATGCCGTGAACGTTGCCGCCCGGCTCCAGGACATGACGAAGACGCTTCAGTGCGAGGCGGTCGTCTCGGACGAGGTCCGCCGTACCGCCGGTCTTCACGAGAATGCGCTGCCGAACCAGGAGGTCGCGATCCGCGGTCGCGACGAGCCGATGATGGTGCGTGTGGTCGTGGACACCAGAACATTGTCGGCGGTCATCGCCGGCGGCGAACGCGTCGCGGCCTGATGCAGCGCCCACGCGCAAGGTGCGCTCCCTCTCCCGCTTGCGGGAGAGGGCTGGGGAGAGGGTGTCTCCTCATTGGGACAATCCCCCAGAGGAGAAGGCCTCTCCCGCAAGCGGGAGAGGTGAAGGAAGAAGCATCTCCTGCAACACCACCCTGCTGCAACGCAGCGGCATGGGCTTGCTGCGAAAGCACGAATTGACTTCGCCTGAGTTGTTGCGACAGATGAGCGCGGGTGTTGCGGTGATGACCGCAAGCCAACGAAAGCTCCGGGAGGAGACCTGAATGTTCGACCGACGCGACCTGCTCAAAGGAGCGGGCCTTGCCGCCATGGCGGCCACACTGAATTCCACCAAGGCGCTGGCCCTCGACACCGTCACCCTGCCCTTCGCCAATGGCGAGCGGCCGCTGGTGAAATATCCGCAGAAGCGGCCGATGATCGGCCTCACCAGCCGCCCGCCGCAGCTCGAGACGCCGTTTGCGATCTTCAATGACGGCCCGATCACGCCGAACAACGCGTTCTTCGTGCGTTATCACCTGGCTGATCTCCCCTACAATCTCGACCCTGACAAGTTCACGCTCGAGGTCAAGGGCAAGGTCGACAAGCCGCTGAAGCTGTCGCTGAAGGACATCAGGACGATGAAGGCGACCGAGATCGTCGCCGTCAACCAGTGCTCCGGCAACAGCCGCGGCTTCTCCGAGCCGCGCGTCGCCGGCGGCCAGCTCGCCAATGGCGCGATGGGCAATGCGCGCTGGCGCGGTGTGTCGCTGAAGACCGTGCTCGACATGGCCGGCGTGCAGGCCGGTGCCAAGCAGGTCGTGTTCGGCGGCATGGACGGCCCGGTCAGCGACAAGACGCCTGATTTCGTCAAGGCGCTCGATCTCGCGCACGCCGCCGATGGCGAGGTGATGCTGGCCTATGGCATGAATGGCGAGGATCTGCCGTTCCTCAATGGCTTCCCGCTGCGCCTGGTGGTGCCCGGCTATTACGGCACCTACTGGGTCAAGCACCTCAACGAGATCACCGTCATCGACAGCGTCTATGACGGCTTCTGGATGAAGTCGGCCTACCGGATTCCGGACACTCCGGACAATTCGGTCGAGCCCGGCACGACACCGAAGGCGACGATCCCGATCAACCGCTTCACCATCCGCTCCTTCATCACCAGCGTGACCGATGGCGCCAGGCTGAAGGCGGGACGCACGACGCTGCGCGGCATCGCCTTCGACGGCGGCAAGGGCATCAAGGACGTCCAGGTCTCCACCGATGGGGGCAAGACATGGACCTCCGCCAAGCTCGGCAAGGATCTCGGCAATTACTCGTTCCGCGAATGGAAGCTGCCGGTGAAGCTCGCGGCTGGCCAGCTTGAGCTCAAGGTGCGCGCCACCAGCAATTCCGGCGAGACGCAGCCGGACACACCGCGCTGGAACCCCGCGGGTTATTTGCGCAACGTCGTCGAAACCACCCGCGTCACCGTCGCCTGAGGGAGAATGATCATGCAGCGCACCGTTCTCCTCGCCACCACGCTTGCATTCGTGGGCTCGGCCCTCGCCGCGCCGGTCAATTACAAGACGCCGGATGAGGTCGCGACCTTCAAGCCGGGGCCCAATCTCGAGGTGGTTCAGGGCAATTGCGCCGCCTGCCACTCGTCCGACTACATCGCCACGCAGCCGCCGATGAAGGACAAAAAGGCGTTCTGGCAGGCCGAGGTGACCAAGATGATCAAGGTCTATGGCGCGCCGATCGACGATGCCGACGTCGGCAAGATCGTGGACTATCTGGCCGCGACTTATTGACGGCCGCAGGCTCAATTGACCGCGAAACGGGCAAATCAGCCAAAAACGCCGCGAAGTTGAGCGAATTTGGCGAAATGCGGATGTGGTTTGATCTACCAAGCCCGCCACATTCCGCGTATCCTGTAGGACCGAACCGGCCGGTTGGCGGGGACTGGCGGTTCGTGATCTCGGAGGAAGACCCGCGGAGAAGTCGTGATGGCTAAAGGTACGGTCAAGTGGTTCAACCCGACCAAGGGTTATGGATTTATCCAGCCTGCGTCGGGCGGCAAAGATGTGTTCGTGCATATCTCGGCAGTGCAGAAAGCCGGTCTGTCGTCCCTGAACGAAGGACAGACGGTGGAATACGAAGAGATCGCAAACCGGGGCAAGACCTCCGCAGAGAACCTCAAAGTATAAGCCGCCAGCTTTTGCTGCCTCCCGGATCTGTCCGGGAGTGAGGCCAAGAATATTTCAGAAGACGATCCGTGCATTCGACGACAGGCGTTGCGATTGCGCGCAGAGGGCTATTGGCCTCGAGAGATCGCCGATCAACGCCACAGCAACGACAATCGCGACCGCATGTGGTCAGCCCACCGGCAACGGTGCGTCGCGCTTGATCTCCTCCATCACCGCGTAAGTGCGCGTCTCGCGCACGCCCGGCATCGACAGCAAGGTCTCGCCGAGAAAGCGCCGATACGCTGTCATATCGGCGAGCCGCGCCTTCACCAGATAGTCGAAGCCCCCTGCAACCATGTGACACTCCAGCACTTCGGGCGCGAGTTTGACCGCGCGCGCAAAGCGCTCGAAATTCTCCGGTGTGGTCTTGTCGAGCAGCACCTCGACGAACACGAGCAGGCCAAGGCCAAGCCGGTGCGGATTGAGCCGCGCCCCATAGCCTTCGACAAACCCCTCGCGCTGCAGGCGCTTCAACCGCTCGCCGATCGAGGTCGGCGACAGGCCGATGCGCTCGGCGAGCTCGACATTGGCGATTCGCCCATCTTCCTGCAAAATCGAGAGGATTCTCCGGTCGATGCGATCGAGTTCCATATTTTATCTGGCCAGAGAGCCTGCAATCTTCATTTCCTAAGGCAAAATGGCTATCTTGTCTATCGAACTACGGACACGCGGGTCTTATCCTGGATTTCAGCCAAGGACACGCCATGCCGAACATCCCGCCGCCCTTCTCCGCGCCCTACGCCCCTGATGATGCCGACATCGCGGCGCGCCTGTTTCCGTCGGCGCATCTCAGCCCGCCGCAGGAAGCGCGGGTCGACCGCACGGCGAGGGGGCTGATCGAGGCGATCCGCAAGCGCGACGACCGGCTCGGCGGTGTCGAGGACATGCTGCGCGAGTTCGCGCTCTCGACCAAGGAAGGCCTCGCTTTGATGGTGCTGGCGGAAGCGCTGCTGCGCGTGCCGGATGCCCGCACCGCCGATCAGTTCATCGAGGACAAGCTCGGCGAGGGTGACTTCATCCATCACGAGACCAAGTCCACCGCGTTCCTGGTCAACGCCTCGGCCTGGGCGCTCGGCCTGTCGGCGCGGGTGATCCAGCCCGGCGAGACGCCCGACGGCACCATCGGCCGCTTGGTGAAGCGGCTCGGCGCGCCGGCGGTGCGCACCGCGACGCGCCAGGCCATGCGGCTGATGGGCAATCATTTCGTGCTGGGGGAAACCATCGAACAGGCGCTGGAGCGGGGCAAGCCGCGCTCCGGCCAGAAGCCGCGCTACTCCTTCGACATGCTTGGCGAAGGCGCGCGCACGGCTGAAGACGCCAAGCGCTATTTCGACGCTTATGCCAGCGCGATTTTGACCATCGGCAAGGCCGCCGGCAACCATGCCCTGCCCGACCGGCCCGGCATCTCCGTGAAACTCTCGGCGCTGCATCCGCGCTTCGAGGCAATCAGCCGCGATCGTGTGATGGCTGAGCTCGTGCCGCAACTGCTGGATCTCGCCCGGCTCGCCAAGACGTACGATCTCAACTTCACCGTCGATGCCGAGGAAGCCGACCGGCTGGAGCTGTCGCTCGACGTGATCGCGGCCACGCTCGCCGATCCCTCGCTGGCGGGCTGGGACGGCTTTGGGCTCGCGATCCAGGCCTATCAGAAGCGCGCCGACGCGGTGATCGAGTACATTCACGAACTGGCGCGGGCGCATGACCGCAAGCTGATGGTGCGGCTGGTCAAGGGTGCCTATTGGGACACCGAGATCAAGCGCGCGCAGGAACGCGGGCTCGACGGCTATCCGGTGTTTACGCGCAAGGCGATGACGGATCTGAACTACGTCGCCTGCGCCACCAAGCTGCTCGGCTTGCGGCCGCGCATCTTTCCGCAATTTGCGACCCACAACGCGCTCACCGTCGCAACGGTGCTGGAGCTCGCCGGCGCTGGCGGCGGCTTCGAATTCCAGCGCCTGCACGGCATGGGCGAAGCGCTCTACGAGCAGCTCGCCAAGGATCACCCCGAGATCGCCTACCGCACCTATGCGCCGGTCGGAAGCCACCGCGATTTGCTCGCCTATCTGGTGCGGCGTCTTTTGGAGAACGGCGCCAATTCGTCCTTCGTGGCGCAGGCGGCCGATTATCGCGTGCCTGTTACGGCGCTGTTGAAGCGTCCGGTCGATCTCATCGTGCGGCCCGATCACGCGCATCACGCCAAAATCCCGCTGCCGGGCGACCTGTTCGCGCCGGAGCGGCATAATTCTGCCGGCATCGAATTCGGCGAACGCGCAGCGCTCGATCGGCTGCGCGCGGACGTCAAGGCGGCGAAGCTTGATCTCAAGCCTATCGCTGACGCAACGCCCGAGCAGGCGGGCGCGGCGATCGCCGCGGCCAGCGCGGGCTTTGCCGGATGGAGCCGGACGCCGGCAGGGACCCGCGCGGCGACGCTGGAGCAAGCCGCGCATCTGCTTGAGAGCCGCGGCGCGCATTTCATCGCGCTGCTGCAAGCCGAAGGCGGCAAGACGCTCGACGACGCGCTCTCGGAGCTGCGCGAAGCCGCCGATTTCTGCCGCTATTACGCCGCGCAGGGGCGAAAACTGTTCGGCGGCGAAACGGCGATGCCGGGCCCGACCGGCGAGAGCAATGCGCTCGCCATGCGCGGCCGCGGCGTGTTCGTCGCGATCTCGCCGTGGAATTTTCCGCTGGCGATTTTTCTTGGACAGGTTACGGCGGCGCTGATGGCCGGCAACAGCGTGGTGGCAAAACCCGCCGAGCAGACACCGCGCATCGCGCGCGAGGCTGTCGCGCTGCTGCATGAGGCCGGCATTCCCAAAACCGCGCTGCATCTCGTCACCGGCGACGGCCGCATCGGCGCGGCGCTGACTGCAAACCCCGATATCGCCGGCGTCGTCTTCACCGGCTCGACCGAGGTTGCGCGCCACATCAACCGGACGCTCGCCGCCAAGGACGGACCGATCGTGCCGCTGATCGCCGAGACCGGCGGCATCAATGCCATGATCGCCGATGCGACCGCGCTGCCCGAGCAGGTCGCCGACGATGTCGTCACTTCGGCGTTCCGGTCCGCCGGCCAGCGCTGCTCGGCGCTGCGGCTGCTGTTCGTACAGGAGGACGTCGCCGACCGCATGATCGAGATGATCGCAGGCGCGGCGCGTGAACTCAGGATCGGCGATCCCACGGAGGTCGCGACCCATGTCGGTCCTGTCATCGATGCCGAAGCCAAGCAACGCCTCGATGCCCACATTGCGCGGATGAAGACGGAGGCGCGGCTGCACTTTGCGGGCATCGCGCCCGAAGGCTGCTTCGTCGCGCCGCACATCTTCGAGCTCCGCGATGCCAGCCAGCTCACCGAGGAGGTGTTCGGCCCCATCCTGCATGTGGTGCGCTACCGGGCCGAAACCCTCGCACTAGTCCTGCAGGCGATTGAGCGCACCGGCTACGGGCTGACGCTCGGCATCCATTCGCGCATCGACGACACGGTCGAGGCCATCGTCGACCGCGTCCAAATCGGCAACATCTACGTCAACCGCAACATGATCGGCGCCGTGGTCGGGGTGCAGCCGTTCGGCGGCAATGGCCTGTCCGGAACCGGCCCCAAGGCCGGCGGCCCGCATTATCTGACGCGCTTCGCCACCGAGCAGACCGTGACCATCAACACGGCCGCGGCCGGCGGCAACGCCGCCCTGCTCGCAGGCGAGGAGTGAGGCTGCCCTCGAATTGATTCACAACATGCGCAACACGTGCCCCGTCATCCTGAGGTGCGAGCCATCGGGCGCGAAGCGCGCCATGGAGAGCCTCGAAGGATGAACGGCCGAGATGCAGCCGGGCCCTCGCCCTTCGAGGCTCGTCCTGCGGTACACCGCAGGACGAGCACCTCAGGGTGACGGGAGATGGTTTGGCGCGCTCACATCCGCAGCGAAGCCCTGCGCCTGGTGCCGTTGCATCCTCCCGAAACATCGGTCTAATGCCTCCGCGAGCGACCCGCAGAAATTCCAGCCGGCGGGAAACAACAAGAGCGAGGGAGCAACGCCGCGATGGAAAAAGGCATTTTTGCAGGGCTCAAGGTTCTGGACTGCGCGAGCTTCATCGCGGCGCCCGCGGCGGCCACCGTGCTGTCCGATTTCGGCGCCGATGTCATCAAGATCGAGCCGCCCGGCGCTGGCGATCCCTACCGCAATCTGCCCAATCTGCCCGGCTATCCCACCGGCGAGCACAATTTCGCCTGGCTGCTCGAGGCCCGCAACAAGAAGAGCATCGCGCTCGACCTCTCCAAGCCGGAGGCGCAGGCCGTGCTCTACAAACTCGTGGAAGAGGCCGACGTCTTCATCACCAACATGCCGCCGCCGGTGCGGACCAGGCTCGGCATCACCTATGACCATCTCGCCCATCTCAACGACCGGCTGATCTATGCCTCCTTCACCGGCTATGGCGAGAAGGGCGAGGAAGCCAACAAGCCCGGTTTCGACAGCAACGCCTATTGGGCGCGTTCCGGCCTGATGGACCTCGTCCGCGCCGATCCCAACACGACGCCGGCCCGCTCGGTCGCCGGCATGGGCGATCATCCCTGCGCCATGGCACTGTACGGCGCGATCGTCACCGCACTTTATCAGCGCGAGAAGACCGGCAAGGGCTCGCATGTCGCCTCCAACCTGATGGCCAACGGCGTGTGGGCCGCGAGCGTGCTGGCGCAGGCAAAGCTCTGCGGCGCCAAGTTCGGCGAGCGACGCCCGCGCGAACGCGCGCTCAATGCCGTCGCCAACCATTACCAGTGCAAGGACGGCCGCTGGCTGATCCTGTCGCTGCTCAGCGAGGAGAGGCAGTGGCCGACGCTCGCCAAATGCCTCGGACGCGAGGACCTGATCAACGATCCGCGCTTTGCCACCAAGCCCGACCGTCACGCCCGCTCGGTCGAGCTGATCAAGATCTTTGACGAAACCTTTGCGACCAGGGATCTCGCCGAATGGCGCAAGATCCTCGACGGCAACGGCCTGGTGTTCGGCATCGTCGCCATCCTGGACGACATCGCTGATGACAAGCAGATGCTCGACAACGAGGTGCTGGTGCCGTTCGAGAACGACACCATGCTCACCATCAACTCCCCGATCTGGATCGACGGCAGCAAAAAGGTGCAGCCGCGCAAGCCGCCCGGCGTCGGCGAGCACAGTGACGAAATCTTGCGTGGCGCGGGATACGACGAGGCCGAGATCAAGCAGCTGCGGGCGAAGGGGGCCGTGGGGTAAGGGGGCGGGCCTCTCTAACCCCGTCATTGCGAGCGTAGCGAAGCAATCCGGACTGTATCCGCGGATGCATTCCTGGATTGCTTCGCTACGCTCGCAATGACGACGTGGAAATAGCGCGGTATGAGCATCGACAAAATCCGATGCCGCATGAGGTCCCAAGCGGAGCGCGGCGAACGTGCGGCTCGGTCCGGGATTCAGTCGAAAGAGCTCTTAACGCAGCGACAGCCAGCCGAGCGTGAACAGGATGCCGCCGATGATGACGGCGACCGCGATCGCCCAGGCGCTGACGCGGACGCTGCCGGTCACCTGCTTGGCTTCTTCATTGCGCGCGATGTCGCGATTGCGCTGCTTGTTGGCGGTGTCCGTCATGGATCATCCAATCGGTCGGGGCGGCCTAACGCGTCTTGATGAAGCACATGCCAATGCGGTTTGAAGCCGCCGCAGCCTGACAGGTGAGACCTTGAGCACAGGTCCATGACGTAAAACTCTTGTCGGCCGTTCCCGATCCCGCATTTTGCAGGGAACAATGCGCGCCCCAGCCGTCCTGATATTCGGTACCGGCAAGCTCCCGGCTGCCGCGTGTCTGCGGACGACTGGCAAAACCGCGTGAAAAATCAGGATGTTTGCCGGTCGCAAAGGCGGTGAGGATGTCGCGGCGGCGGAGCTGGTCGCCGACAAAATGCGGCGAGGCCGGCACAATGGTGGCGGTCGACGCCCCCTCCGTCAGCCAATCCACGCCCGGAAAGTGAAACCCGCCGATGCCGCGGGTCTGGTGGCAGCCCGAGCAGGTGACATCGTTGAGACGGCGCTGGAAGCCCGCGACCGAGCGGATGTTCTCCATGCTGATGCCGCGCGCGGCCGCCTGTTTCAGCGCGCCGACGATGTCATCATCGGTGAAGACAGGATCGCTGTTGCCCTCGCCTTCAACCAAGCCGAACTCCGGCTGCAACGCTGAGCCATCGAGCCCGGCAGGCGTCGGCGCCACGGCCGCCTTGGCGAGATATTGCTCCGGGATCTGCACCGTGCCGCGATCGAACGCGCGCAGATTCGCGGGCTCAAGCAGCCAGGCCTTGAAGTCGTGGCGGAGCGCGTCATCGGCCAGGATACGGTCGCGGTCGATCTGGTTCTCCAGCGTCGATTCCACGAAGGTCTTGGTGGCGGCGTCGTATTTGAACACCTTGAGCAGATAGTCGGAGCGGAAATCGTGCAGCGCCGATTTTGGCGCGATCGAGATCTGGACATTGGTCTCGATGCGGTCGATCATCGCATCGTACGGCGCAAAGCGGCTGCCGATCAGGCTCTGCCAGTCGCCATTCTCGAGCCAGCGCCGCGCCAGCTCGGCGCAGGTGATGGGTTTGCCGCTTCCATCGGTCTGGCGCGCATCGCGCGCCTTCACCACCAGGTTGAACGTCATCGGCAGGCGCGTCGCGGTGCTGCCACCATCCGGCCCGGGCCCGAACCGCGCCAGGCGATAGATCAGCCGGATCTCGCCGCAGGACTCCTGAGACACGTAGGCGCGGTCCATGCGATTGACGATGCCGGCCAGCACGAAGCGTGTGTCGGCGGATTTCAGACTGAAACGATCGAACAGCTGGACATCGAAGCCGTCGCCGGCGCCGATGGTCTCGCTCGGCGAAACCGCCTTTTGCCGCGCAATGTAGCGGTCGAACTCGGCATCGATGGCCGGCGGAATGTCCCTGAGCTGCGGCAGCCAGGCGAACAGCTGATCGTTCGTCAGCGGAAAATTCGCATTGCGTTCCGGCCAGAGCAGGCGCGAGATCGTCAGCACGTCGTCCTGATCGAGCCTCTTCAGCACATCAGGATCGGTGATCGCGGTGCCGCGGACGAGCGGCGCGTTCTCCGCTGCCATCGACGACACGCGGCCGCCGAGCAACACGATGGCAGCCAGGAGAATTTGCAGCGCGCGGCTCATGCCTCCACTAACACCGCGCCTGACAGCCTATTCAAGCAAAAAGGCGCCTCACACGGTGGTGAAGCGCCTCTTCGAAAGTCGTATATCGGACGTTTAGCGCGCGACGATCAGACCTCGGGGCGTGACCACCACCCAGTGGCCGTCCTGGCGCCGGATCGCATCGACGCGGCCGAGACCGGGGATGGGATCGCCGGCATAAACCTCGTACAGGCCGCCCCGGCCTTCGATCAGCGCACCGCCATTGGCGACGTCGCGGAGCCTCCAGCCGTCGATCGTCGGCAGGCGACCGACTTCCGTCTTGACCTCAGTCTTGGGCGCGGCAGGCGCAGGCGGCACGGGAGCCGGCGCAGCTGCGGCCGTCGCGACCTGGGTCGGCGCGGGCGCAATCGTGCCAGTGGTCTCCTTCGCGGGCGCGGCCGCTGCGGCCGGCGCGGCGGCGGCAGCCGGCGGCGCGGCGCGGAGCTTGTCGACGGTCTCGGACAGTTTCGCCAGCTTGGCCAACGGTTCGGCCTGCGCCTTCTCGAGCTTGTCGAGACGGTCATTGGCTCGGTTGAACTGGCTGAGGCCGGTCTTCGAGGTGTGCTCGACATTGGCCTTGAGCGCCACGATATCGGCATCGATGCGGGCAACGGAGGCATCCAGCGCACTGGTATCGGCGACCTGGACCGGCGCCGGGCTGGCTGCGAAATGCATCATGCCCACGGTCGCAAGCGCGCCACTAGCGGCGCCGACACAGGCTGCGATCGCGACGACCGCGGCCATCGCCGACAGGCGGCGCTTGCTGCCGGTGTCGCTGATCTCCTCGGCCTTGACATGCGGGGCGTACTCTTCGCGGTCCCAGGACCGCGCCGCCGGCGCCATCACGATCAGCCTGCCGGGATCTGACTCTGCTTTGGTCTCAGTTCTGGTCTCGGGCTTGGGTTCGGCTTGAGCTTCGAACTTCGGGACCTCGATCCTTGGCGGCTCGACCTTCGGGGCATCCGCCTTGACCGGATCAGGCTTGACCGGATCAGGCTTGGGCAGCGTCTCATGGTCGGGGGCGATCGAGGGGGCCTCGATGCCGGCGGCGTCAACGGCGCCAGTCCGGTCGTTCGCCCGGTCATTGGTCCCTTGGCCGGCCAGGTCGGACATAGGTTCGCTCACGGCTCAAATACTCCAGTCTGGGTTGACCTTTTGGTAACTTTCATTGCTTGCGAATTCCTTACCTCGGGACCCGCTTACCGAAATTTTAGGAACTCGTCCGAGGCCGAATTGGGTCGGGAAAATGGAACCGGCGTGGCGGCGTGCAACAAATCGTCAGACGATGCTGCCCCGCGGCAGACGGTCCGGGATTTGAACAAGCTGGATGATTGAGGCGGAACACCGAGCGCAACCGCCAACCCGTCATCCTGAGGTGCGAGGCCTGCAATGCGAAGCATTGCGGGGCGAGCCTCGAAGGATGAACGGCCAGGATACAGCCGGGCTGTCGCCCTTCGAGGGCCGCCAAGGGGCGGCCACCTCAGGGTGACGGTGAAGGGTTAGTGCTCGCGTTCGATAGGAGCTCACATCACCACCGGCTTATCCGGCAGCTCGTTCGGATGCACCCCTCCCGGCGGGAAATGCTTCGCCAGCTCGCGCGACACCGCCGCGATGCCGGCGATCACGCCACGCTCGAACTGGCCCGCGGCGAACTCGGCCTCCATCGCGCGGCAGATCGCTTCCCAGCCGGCCGCGCCCACCTTCGCATCGATGCCGCGGTCGGCGATGATCTCGACGTCGCGGTCGGCGAGCAGCAGGTAGATCAGCACGCCGTTGTTATGCGCGGTGTCCCAGACGCGCAAATGCGAGAACACATCGAGCGCGCGCTCGCGCGCGTGCTGATTGCGGAATAGCGGCCGGCCGTCGAGCGCGCCTTCGACGACGAAGCGAACCTGGCCGGAATGCGTGGTTTCGCTTTGCTTGATCGCCTGCTCGATGCGGTCGAGCACATCTTGCGGAAACACTCGCTTCGCGCGCCAATGGTGCTGGAGCAGATGCCTGGTGATACGCCCGATGCCCATGACTACCAGCTCCCCGAGGCGCCGCCGCCACCGAAGCTGCCGCCGCCCCCGCTGAAGCTGCCGCTGTCGCTGGACGACGACCCGCTGCTCCAGCCGCCGGAGGAGGAGCCGCTCGACCACGACCCGCCGCGTGACGGTCCTGTCGATGCCGGAAACAGATCGGCGATGAAGGACAGCACAAAGGCGATGATCCCGGCAAGCAGGGCCAGCGCACCGGATCCCAGAATGAGCAGTGCCAGGAGGCCGATCACGCTGCCGGTTGCGACCGAGCCCAGCAGCCGTCCCAGCAGCGAGCGCAGGATGCCGCCGACGATGAGTGAAGCAAACAGGGCGAATGGAGCAAGCGGCCCGATGTCGTCCAGATTGGCAAAATTCACGCTGCGCGAGGGAGCCGGCAGCGGCTCACCGTCGACGACACGCATCATCCGGTCGACGCCGGCCGAGATGCCGCCGGCGAAATCGCCCTCCCGGAATTTCGGCGTGATGACCTCGTCGATGATCCGCCGCGACGTCACGTCGGTGAGCGCGCCTTCGAGGCCGTAGCCGACCTCGATGCGCAAGTGCCGGTCGTTCTTGGCGACCACCAGGATCGCGCCGTCGTCGACCTTCTTGCGGCCGATCTTCCAGGCTTCCGCGACGCGGATCGAGAACTGCTCGATCGTCTCCGGGTCCGTCGTCGGCACGATCAGCACCGCGATCTGGCTGCCCTTGCGCGTCTCGAAATCGCGCAGCTTCTGCGACAGCGCGGCGATGTCGCTGCTCGATAGCGTGCCGGTCCGGTCGACCACGCGGCCGGTGAGCTGGGGGACAGCGACGTCGGCAAAGGCAAGTGAGGCGAAAGCTATGAGGAGCGTTGCGACGATCGCCGCACACCACACACGCAATGTCATCGCCCGGCTTGACCGGGCGATCCAGTATCCCAGATCCGCCAGCGAGATACGGAGAAGCCGCGGCGTACTGGATTCCCCGCCTTCGCGGGGAATGACGGCGGTGCGTGGAGCGCGCATCGGAACCAGACGCGCCTACTTAGACGGCGCGGGCGCGGTGTTGAAATCGACCTTCGGCGCGGTCGAGATTTCCTTCTCGTTCTCGACCGTGAAGTTCGGCTTTTCCTTGTAGCCGAACATCATCGCCGTGAGGTTGCTCGGGAATGAACGAATGGTGACGTTATAGTCCTGCACCGACTTGATGTAGCGGTTGCGCGCAACCGTGATGCGGTTTTCGGTGCCCTCGAGCTGCGACATCAGATCCTTGAACAGCGCATCCGACTTCAGCTGCGGATAGTTTTCCGTGACCACGAGGAGGCGCGACAGCGCGCTGGACAACTCGCCCTGGGCGGCCTGGAATTTCTGCAAGGCGGCGGGATCGTTCAGCACCTCGGGCGTCGCCTGGATGCTGCCGACCTTGGCGCGGGCATTGGTAACGCCGAGCAGCACATCCTTCTCCTGCTGCGCAAAGCCCTTCACCGAGTTGACCAGGTTGGGCACGAGATCGGCGCGGCGCTGATACTGGTTCACCACCTCGGACCAGTTGGCCTTGATCTGCTCATCCTGGCTCTGGATCGCGTTGTAGCCGCAATTGGTGAGGCTGAGCGAGGCCAGCGCCGCCAGCACGGTCAGGATCTTGCGCATCAAATTTCTCCCGGTGGAATCGGCCCGTAAACTACCAGATCGAGCGCATACAACGCCAGATGTCCCGCGCGGACGCGCGCGACACGTAGCCGGCTGACGCAAGCCCCTTGCCTATCATCACGCGACATAGTCAACTCACGACAAACAAGACGAAAACACTAGGGGAGCGCGCCATGTCCTCGTTCGAGACCATCCTCGTGGAGCGGCCGGAGCCGGCGATCGCCCGGGTCGTGATGAACCGCCCCGACGCGCGCAACGCGCAGAATCTGCAAATGACCTACGATCTCAACGCCGCCTTCGACGAAGCGGTTCAGGACGACACGGTCAAGGTCATCATTCTCGCCGGCAACGGGCCGCACTTCTCCTCCGGTCATGACCTGCGCCCCGGGGCCAAGAATGTCGCGGGCACAGATTTTCCGCCGATAGGACATTGGGGCGGCTTTGCCGAGGCGAACGCCCACGGCCGCTTTGCGCGCGAGCAGGAAATATATCTCCAGATCACGCGGCGCTGGCGCAATCTGGCGAAGCCGACCATCGCGGAAGTGCACGGCAAATGCATTGCGGGCGGCCTGATGCTGGCCTGGGCCTGCGACCTCATCGTCGCCAGCGATGATGCGCAGTTTTGCGACCCCGTCGTCACCATGGGCGTATGCGGGGTCGAATGGTTCGTGCATCCCTGGGAGCTCGGCCCGCGCAAGGCCAAGGAATTCCTGTTCACGGCCGACAGCTGGAGCGCGCAGGAGGCGCACCAGCTCGGCATGGTGAACCAGGTGGTGCCGCGCGCGGAGCTGTCGTCGCGCGTGCTGGAGCTGGCGCGGCGGATCGCGTCAAAGCCGTCCTTTGCGCTGAAGCTGACCAAGGAAGCGGTGAACCGCTCCGTCGACGTGATGGGGCAGCCCGCCGCAATCGATCAGGCCTTTGCCCTGCATCAGCTCTGTCACGCCCATAATCTTCAGGAGTTCGGCATGGTGGTCGATCCATCCGGATTGCATCCCTCGGTGCGCAAGCCGGCCGCCGCGGAATAAGCGCCATGGATCTCAATCTCAGTGACGAGCAAAGGCTGCTGCGCGAGAGCGCGGAGCGCTTCGTGGCCGAGAGCTACGATGCCGACCACCGCCGCAAGATGGCGAACGATCCGCTCGGCTTCAGCCCTCATGTGTGGAAACAATTCGCCGAGCTCGGCTGGCTGGCGCTGCCGATCGCGGAAGAGTTTGGCGGGCTCGGTGGCGGTCCGATCGAGATCGGGATCTTGATGGAAGCCTTTGGCCGCGGGCTGGTGTGCGAGCCCTATGTCGCGACGGTGGTGCTTGGCGCCGCGTTGATCGAGCGATGCGGCAGCACGGCGCAGAAGCAGGCGAGCCTGCCCAAGATCGCGGACGGCTCAATGAAGCTCGCCTTTGCGCATTCCGAGCGCGCCGCGCGGTTCGATCTCGCCAAGGTCGTGACATCAGCGACCAAGTCAGCCAACGGCTGGCGCCTGACCGGAAACAAGATCGCCGTGCTCGACGGCCATGCCGCCGACGAGATCATCGTCTCCGCGCATCTGCACGATCATCACGGACCTTCGGGACGGATCGGCCTGTTCCTGGTGCCGGCGACCGCCTCCGGCCTTGCGATCTCCGACTATCCGCGCCTCGGCGGCGGGCGCGCCTGCAACATCGAGCTGTCCGACCTGCATCTGCCGGACGATGCACTGCTCGGTGACGGCAACGACGCGCTGCCAGCGATCGAATGGGCCATCGATCGCGCGATGGCTGCGCTTGGTGCCGAGGCCGTCGGCATCATGCAGACGCTGCTCGACACCACGCTCGAGTACACCAAGATACGCAAGCAGTTCGGCCGGCCGCTGTCCGCCAACCAGGTGGTCCGCCATCGCCTCGCCGACATGGCGATCCAGCTCGACGAGGCACGCTCGATGGCGTTGCGCGCCGCGCTGAAGGCCGATAGCGCGCCGGTTGAGCGGGCTCGCGCAGCTTCGGCCGCCAAGGCGAAGATCGGCAAATGCGCCCGCTTCGTCGGCGAGCAGTCGATCCAGCTTCACGGCGGCATGGGCGTCACCGAGGAGCTCGAGGTCGGCGCCTATTTCAAGCGCCTTGTCGCCTTCGACACGCTGTTCGGCGGCAGCGCACACCATTATGCCCGCCACGCGCAGCTTGGTCGCACCACGGCTTCAGCCTGAAGGAGCGCGCATTATGGACCTGTCGTTCAATGCCGAAGAGCGCGCCTTCCAGAGCGAGGTGCGCAGCTTCATTGCGAAGAATCTCACCGAGGAGATGAAGCGCGCCACCGCACTGACGCCGTCGGTGTTCTCCGATCCCGACATCGGGATGGCCTGGCAGCGCGCGCTGCACGGCCGCGGCTGGGGCGCACCGGGCTGGCCGGTCGAATATGGCGGTCCCGATTGGACCCCGGCGCAGCGATGGATCTTCGAGAGCGAATGCGCGCGGGCCGGCGTGCCGAATGTGAATGTGATGGGCGTGAAGATGGTCGGCCCGGTCATCATCGGCTTCGGCAGCCCTGAGCAGAAGAATTTCTACCTGCCACGGATCTCTCCGGCGAGGATTATTGGTGCCAGGGCTATTCCGAGCCGGGCTCGGGCTCCGATCTCTCCTCGCTGAAGACGCGCGCGGTGCGTCACGGCGACGACTACATCATCAACGGCACCAAGATCTGGACCACGCATGCCCACCACGCCAACCGCATGTTCGCGCTGGTGCGCACCAGCGACGGCGAGCGGCAGCAGGACGGCATCAGCTTCATCCTGATCGACATGAAGACACCGGGCATCACGACGCGCCCGATCCTCACCATCGGCGGCGACCACGAGGTCAACCAGGTGTTCTTCGACGACGTGCGCGTGCCCGTCGCCAACCGCGTCGGCGATGAAGGCAAGGGCTGGACCTATGGCAAATACCTGCTCGAGTTCGAGCGCGGCGCCGGCATTGCGTCCGCCAAGCTGCGCGAGGGGCTGCGCGCGATCACCGAGCTCGCCAAGTCCGATCTGACGGGGCGCGCCATCGACAGCCCCGATATCGCGACGCGCATCTCCGAGGTCGAGATCGACATCGACGCGCTTGAAATGACCGAACTGCGCGTGCTCTCCGCGCTGCAGACCGGACAAAATCCCGGCGCGGTCTCGTCGATCCTGAAGCTGCGCAACAGCGAGATCCGGCAGGCCGTGACGCGGTTAGGGGTCGACGTGATCGGCCACGATGCGCTCGCCGTCGAGCCGATGCGCCCGCTCTACAAGCTCAACCACGAGCCCGCGCTGCCCGAGGAGATGTTGACGGTGGTGCCGGAATATCTCAACGGCCGCGCTTATACGATCTTCGGCGGCACCTCGGAGATCCAGCGCGATATTATCGCGAAGATGATGCTGGGGATTTGACTCTTGTAGTCCTGTGTTTGGCGTGTACGAGCGCCACATACTCCGCTGTCGTCCCGGACAAGCGTAAGCGCAGATCCGGGACGACAATTGTGTTTGCCGCGACGGTTCGGCCTAAGCCGACTGAGCACCCGTCTTCGCGTCCCTGATCGCCTTCCAGACCTTCTGCGGCGTCAGTGGCGTGTTGAGCTGGGTGATGCCGAGTTCGGCGAGTGCGTCCATCACGCCGTTGGTCACGCAAGGCGGACCGCCGATGGCGCCGGATTCGCCGCAGCCCTTGGCGCCGAGCGGATTGGTGCGGCAGGGCGCGGAATCATCCAGCGTCACCACGATCGGCGGCACGTCGTCGGCGCGCGGGATGCAATAGTCCTGGTAGCTGGCGGTGAGGAGCTGGCCGTCGGCATCGTAGGAGACGCCCTCATAGAGCGCCTGGCCGATGCCCTGCGCGACGCCGCCATGGATCTGCCCCGTCACCAGCATCGGGTTCACGGCAACGCCGACATCGTCGACGGTGGTGTAGCGCACGACCTTGGAGACGCCGGTCTCGGGATCGATCTCGACCTCGCAGATATGCGCGCCATTCGGCCAGCTCGGCCCGTCAACTTCACCTTCGGAATCGACGCTGAGCCTGGCGCCGGTCTCCTTCTCCGCGAGATCGAACAGGCTGATGCGGCGGTCGGTGCCGACCACGGTGAGCATGCCGCCCTGATATTCGATGTCCTCGACCGAGGTCTCGAGCACGTTGGCCGCCTTCTCGCGCGCCTTCTGAATCAGATCATTGGAGGAGACCGCAACGGCCGTGCCCCCGACGAACAGCGAACGCGAGCCGACGCTGCCAAAGCCCATCGCAAGATCCGTGTCACCCTGCACGACGTCGATCTTGTCCATGGCGATCCCGAGCGTGTCGGAGATCATCTGGGTGTAGGTGGTCTGCAGCCCCTGCCCCATTGCCATGGTGCCGGAATGCAGGACGACGCGGCCCTGCGCGGTCGCGTGCAGGCTGACCTTTTCAGTATGGGCGCGGCCGCCGGTCCATTCGATGTAGGAGGTGAGACCGCGGCCGTAGAGCAGGCCCTTCTTCTTCGCGGCCTTCTTGCGTGCGGCAAAGCCGTCCCAATCCGCAAGCTTCACGGCGCGATCGAGCATGTGCGCGAAGGCGCCGGAATCGTAAACCTGACCGGCGGCGTTGGTGTAGGGCAGCTGCGCCGGCTTGATGTAGTTCACCTTCCGGATCGCGCGCGGATCCATGCCGATTTTTCGCGCGGCCGCGTCAAACAGGCGCTCGACGATGAAGACGGCCTCGGGGCGGCCAGCGCCACGATAGGCACCCACCGGCGCGGTATGGGTCATCACCGACTTGACCTCGAAATGCACCAGCGGCAGATCGTAGACGCCGGTCTGTACGAACGGCCCGAGCACCAGCGGGATGATGTTGGCGGCGCCCGACGAGTACGCGCCGGTGCAACCGATCGACTTGACGCGATAGGCCAGCACCTTGCCTTTCTCGTCCAGTGCGAAGGACGCCGTCGAAGTGAGATCGCGGCCATGGGTGCCACCGACGAACTCGTCGGTGCGGTCGCCGCGCCAGCGGATCTTCTTGTTCAGCTTGGTCGCGACATAGGCGACGATGCCGTCTTCCGGATAGAGGTTGGTCTTCTGGCCAAAGCCGCCGCCGATATCGCCGACCAGCACGCGCACGCTGTCCTTGGGACGCTTCAGCACGGCTTCGGCGAGCACGTCGCGGGTCGAGGCCGGGGTCTGCGACTGCACATGCAGCAGCAGGCGGCCGGTCTTGTCGATCTCGGCGATGGTCGAGCGCGGCTCCATGGCGGAGGGCACCAGACGCTGGCTGACGAGATCGAGCTCGACGGTGTGCGCGGCCTTGGCGAAGGCTTCGTCCACCTTGGCGGCGTCGCCATAGCTCATCGCGCCGACAATGTTGTCGGGCGCTTCAGGCCACACCACCGGCGCACCGGGCTTGACGGCCTCGACGGGATCGACCACGGCGGGCTGCACGTCGTATTCGACCACAATCGCCTCGGCCGCGCTCTGGGCCTCCGCACGCGACGACGCCACCACCGCCGCCACCGCCTCGCCGGTGTAACGCACGATTTCATGGGCGAGCAGCCGCCGCGGCGGCACCGTCATCGGTTTGCCGTCGGGCCGCTTGAAGATGCTGAGCGTCGGAATGGTGCCGACGTCATCCTTGATCAGATCGGCGCCCGTGTAGATCGCGGTGACGCCAGGCATCGACGCGGCAGCGCTGGTGTCGATCGAGATGATCTTCGCATGCGCATGTGGCGAGCGCAGCAGGTGCAACCACAGCGCGCCATCTTCCGGCTTGTCGTCGATGAATTGCCCCTTCCCGGTGAGCAGCCGCTGGTCTTCCAAACGCTTGACGGGCTGGCCCGCTCCGAAACGCAAATTGCCGGGAAGAATGTTCATTCCGTGGGGTCCTCTAAGCCTCAAAGTGCGGCCGCCTTTTAGCGGATCAAGACAGGCGAGACCAGCCGCGGTTTTGGGCGGGATATCTACGATTTCGGCATGTCGTCCCGATCTGCGATTCCGTAGGGTGGGCAAAGGCGCGCTCTTCGCGCGCCGTGTCCACCACTCGCGCCAACAGGCAAAGGGTGGGCACGCTACGCTTTGCCCACCCTACGGCACCGATCATGGGATGACTGCGCGCTAATCAAGCTCTCGCAACGCCGCTTCCACCACCTTGCGTGCGTCGGCCGTGAGCGGCGCCTGCGGCGGGATGGGATCGCCGACGTCGTAACCCTGGATCGCAAGGCCGGCCTTGATGCAGGCGGCAAGGTTGAAGCGTGCGAAGGCCTCGTTGATCCGCCACAGCCGGCGCTGCAGTGCCATGGCCTCGTCCCAGCGGCCCGCCTGGCAAAGGTCGTAGAGCGCAACGCTCTGGCGCGGGATGATGCAGGCCGGCCCCGCCATCCAGCCGAGGCCGCCGATGAGCATCACTGCAGCCGGGATATGGGCGGAGGCCGAGAACACGCGCAAGGAATCGCCGCAGCGGTTCATGATCGAGAGCAGCCGCCCGGTGTTGGTGGAGGCGTCCTTGATGTAGCCGATACGCGGATGCTCGGCGAGGCGTGCGATGACATCGAGAGTGAGGTCGGAGCGCTGGAATTGCGGATTGGTGTAGATGACGACGGGAATGTCCACGGCATCGGCGATGCTGCGGAAATAGGATTCGACCTGGGCGTCAGGAAGCGGAAAATAGGCTTCGAGGATTGCCAGGATGCCGTCGGCGCCAAGCTTTTGATAGGCTTGCGCCTGCGCCACCGCATCGGCTGTCGAGGTTGAGGCGACGCCCGCCACAACTGGCACGCGCCGCTGCGCAGCCTCGATCGTGGTCTGCACAATCGCCATCCGCTGCGCGGCGTTGAGATAAGCGAACTCGCCGGTGGAGCCGAGCGGCGTCAGCCCGTGCACACCGGCGCCGATCAGATCGTCGCAGAGCCTTGCGAGCATATCGGTCCGCACGGTGCCATCAGCACTGACGGGCGAGACGAGATAGGGGAAGACGCCGCGAAATTCGGTCATGTCGGGAATAAGTCCGGGGAAGCTGAGTCCAGTCTGGCAGGCGCGCGGTCCATCGCGTGCTACCATGGGGTCCTATTGCCAGCAAGCACGCGGGCCGCTCACACCTTCAGCAATCGCACCCGCGTGCCCCAGGGATCGACGGCCTCGACGCCGTCAGGCAGTTGCACGACGCGCGCGCCGCCCTTGCGCAGGCGTTCTTCCTGCGCGGCGAGGATGTCCTGCTTTTCCGTCACCAGCGAGAACCAGGCGAGTCCGGTCATCGCGTCGTCGCGCTGGCCGGCGCCCTCACTCTGCCAGACGTTCATGCCGAGATGGTGATGATAGCGCCCCGACGACAGGAACGCGGCGCCGCCCCGACTGCGGGTCGGGTCGAGGCCGACAGCGCCGTGGTAAAAACTCTGCGCCTGCGCGAGATCGCCGACGCGCAAATGCATGTGGCCGACGCGCAGGCCGTCCGGCGCCCTGGCATAGTCGCTGACGCGCGTGTTGGTCAGCGACAGCAGGTCGGGAATGTTGAGCTCGTCGGTCGCCATCTTCACGCTGCCCTCGCTCCACTGCCATTGCGAGGGATCGCGGTCGGCATAGACCTCGATGCCGTTGCCTTCGGGGTCGTCGAGGTAGACGGACTCGCTGACGAGATGATCGGCAAAGCCCGACAGTGGCACCCGATGAGAGGCGGCATGGACCAGCCAGCGCGCGAGGTCTTTTCGTGTCGGCATCAGGAAGGCGGTGTGGTAGAGGCCAGCGGCGTTGCGCGGCTCGATCGCGGCGTCGGGACGGGCTTCCAGCACCAGCAGCGTGATACCTGATGTGCCGAGCTTCGCGGCGCCGCCTGAGCGCTCCATCACGGTAAGCCCGATCACGTCGCGGTAGTAATCTGCCACCCTATCGAGATTTTTCACCCGCAGCGTCACCATGCCGATCCGCATCGGCGTGCGACTGGCGTAGGTTGGCCCACCGCTTTGCGGATTGCCCTCGGCGCGCACCGCGCCGGCCGCAGCCATCGCGAGCGAGCTGGCGCCGGCCAGTTGAAGCAGGGTACGGCGGGTGAGGTCGATGGTCATCGGTCGGGGCTCGCTGAAAATGGTTTGGGCCCGTTAGGCGCAATTGGGAGATTGCTACAATTTGCCGTGAGGAGTTCCAAATCACATGTTCGTCGGCTACGGCCCTGAGGGACTGACCACCCGGCCAGTTTCACAATTGGCCGCGAGGTACCAGATTGAGGACAGCTTAGGGAGCCCTCCATGACCGACCTCACCCCCCTCACCTCGCTGTCATCGGCGCTGGCGGATGTCGTGGCGCGGATCGCGCCGTCCGTTGTGTCAGTCCATTCGCATCGATCCGGCTCGACCGGCTTCGTCTGGAAGCCCGGCTTGATCGTCACCGCCGACGAGGCGCTGGCCGACGAGGGCGATGTCCAGATCGTGCTCGCCGATGGCAGCACGGTTGCCGCCACGATCGTCGGCCGCGACCACATGACCGATATCGCGCTGCTACGCGCGGAAAGCAATATTGCCCCGGTCAAGCTGTCCGCGACTGTGCCCGCTCTCGGTGCGCTCTCCGTCGTGGTCGCCACCAACAGGGATGCGCCGAGTGCGGCGCTGGGGATGGTATCCGTCTCAGGCCAGGGCTGGCGCTCCTTGCGCGGCGGCGAGATCGATGCGCGGATCGAGCTCGATGTTCGCCTCCGTTCGAGCCAGGAGGGCGGCCTTGCCCTCGATGCTTCTGGCGAGGCCTTTGGCATGGCCGTGCTCGGACCGCGGCGCGTGCTGGTGATTCCGACGGCCACGATCGAGCGGGTCGCAGCCCAGCTGGAGACGCGCGGCCGCATTGCGCGGGGATATCTCGGGCTCGGACTGCAGCCGCTGCGGCTCGATGACGGCATCGGCGCGATGGTGATGAATGTCGACAAGGCCGGTCCAGCGGCCAGCGCCGGCATCCGCCAGGGCGACGTGATCGTGGCGGTCAACGACCAGAAGCTATCAGGCGTGCGCGCATTGTTGCGGACGCTGGGACCCGCCAGCGTCGGCCGGGTGGTCGATGTTGCGGTCCGCCGTGGCGGCGAACCTGCGAGCTTCAGGGTCACGATCGGCGAGAGGCCCGAAGCGTGAGCGCGGACATCTCGCCTGATATCGTGCTGTCGCTCGAGATCGACGATCCAGCGCTCGCCGACCGCCTCGCGACACTGCTCGGCAGTGTCGCGGGGCTTCGCCTTGCCGCGCCCGGCGAGGCCGCCAATGCGACGATCGTCGCCCGCGACCCGCGTGTCATGCCCGAGGACATCGCGCTGACGCAGCGCGAGCTCGACGTGCTGGCGCTGATGGCCGAAGGCGCCTCCAACAAGATGATCGCGCGTCAGCTCAACATCTCCGTGCATACCGTGAAATTCCACGTCGGCTCGCTGCTCGACAAGCTGGATGCGACCGGCCGCACCGATGCGGTGGCGCACGCGGCGCGCCGCGGCGTGATCGAGCTCTGAGCCGCGCGCCTCATGGGACAATTGCAGCCTCCGCGAGCGCGCGCATGCGGTCTGTATCGACAACGCGGCCATGGCTGATGACGACACGCGGCGGCGCATGAAAGCGCAATGCCTCGGTGACGTCGCCCTGGTCGAGGATGACGAGATTGGCGGCGCAGCCGAGGCCGAGGCCGTAGCGCTCGAGGCCGAGCGCTAAGGCGGCGCGCGTGGTGATCATGTCGTAGAGCGTCTCGAGCTCGCTCTTCTTCGTCATCCACAGCAGGTGCGAGGCCAGAAACGCCACCTCCAGCATGTTGTTGCGGCCCAGCGGATAATAGGCGTCGGAAATATCGTCCTGGCCGAGACAGACATTGATCCCGACGCCCAGCAGCTCCTTGACCCGCGCATGCAGCGGGCCGGTGTGGGGGTCGCTGACGACGCTGATACGGGCCTCCCCGAGCAGGACCATCAGCTCGCGAAGATAGTTCTCGGGATAGAGCGCCATGGCGCGGCAATGATGAGCCAGCGCCCGGCCCTCCATGCCACGCGCGATCACCGCGCGCGCCATCATGTCGAGCGTGCGCATATTGGCATCGCCGACGTCGTCGAGCAGCATCGAGATATCGGCGCCGTGCTCGGCGGCAAGCTCGAAGCAGAAATCGATGTGGCGGCGCATGTCCTGCTCGTTGGCCTCGATCCAGGGGATGCCGCCGACGATATCGGCCCCTGATGCCATCGCCTCGCGCATCAGGCCGTCGGCGCCAGGCTCGCGCAACAGGCCATCCTGCGGGAACGCGACCACCTGGATCTCGACGATGCCGCGAAACTCCTCGCGGATGGCGAGCAGCGCCTTGACGCCCTCGAGCCTCGCCTTGGTGTCGACATCGGCGAAGGCACGGATATGGAGATTGCCGTGGAGCGCCGCAAGCGCCACCGCGCGCCGCGCGTTCGGAATGATCCAGGAGGCGTCGTACCTGCTCTTGACCACCGCTGCGAGCTCGATTGCCTTCGCCGCCTCGCTCATGTCGGCGCCCTGATAGGCCTCCAGCGCCGCCTCCGACATCATCGGCAGGGTCCAGACCTTGCAAAGATGCAGATGCGGATTGACGAACGCCGGCATCACCAGGCCGCCTCCAGCATCGATGACGGATTGCGCGGCGTGATCGAGCCGGTCGCCGATCGCCGTGATCACGCCGTCGGTAATCGCGATGTCGACGAGCTCGCGGCTGCGCATGCGCGCGTTGGTGATGACGAGATCAGGCGGGCTTGGCATGGCAGGACTCTCACGCGATACATTTGCGATCATGCAAGTTGGGTGCCGGGCCGGTGCGGCGGAAAATCGAGCCGGACCTTCAAGCCCGGACCATTGTCATGCAACATGATCTCGGCGCCATGGAGGCGGGCCACGGCCGCGACCAGGCTCAGCCCCAGACCGTTGCCCGGGGTGTAGCGGCTCTGCTCGAGCCGATAGAAGCGCTTGAATACGTGGTCGCGCTGGTCGGCCGGAATGCCCTCGCCGTCGTCGGCGATGGTAATCGAGGCGCCGCTCTCGGTGCCTTGGCAGATCACCGTCACCTTTCCACCTGAGCGGCCATGCTTGATGGCGTTGTCGACCAGATTGGCGATCGCGTCGAACAGCAGGTCGCGGTCGCCCGTGACGGCGACCTCGCGCTCGCCAGAGAGGCTCAGGCGCGTTGCGACCTGCTCGGCGGCGGCGTCGTAGAGTTCAACCACCTCGCCGGCGATCTCGGCCAGATTGAGCGGGCGAAACGCGCTGCGGCGGGCGCGGGTCTCGATCTCCGAGATCCGGGTGATCGAAGCGAACATCCCGAGCACGGCATCGAGATCGGCGATGGTGTCGCCGATCAGGGCGGCATCGGCCGCAGCGTTGCGCGGAGCGTGATAGGCCTTTTCCAGCCGGCCCCGCATCCGCGTCAGCGGCGTGCGCAGATCGTGGGCGACATTATCGCTGACCTGCTTGACCTCGCCCATCAGCGTCTCGATGCGATCGAGCATCTGGTTGAGGTTTTCGGCGACGCGGTCCCATTCGTCATGGCTGCCGCGCAAGGGAATGCGCCGGTCGAGGCCCGAGAGCATGATGGCGCGGCTGGTGGCATTGATCTCCTCGATCCGTCCGACCGTGCGCCGCGTCACCAGCACGGCCGCGACGCCCGACAGCACGACCAGCAGCACGGCGACGGCGATCATCGCCAGCTCGAGCATCGCGACGAAGCCGGAGTGGTCGCCGACATCGCCGACGCGGCTGCGCACATAAGCGAGCGTGCCGACATAGACGTAGGCCATGATCGCCGCGACGATCAGGCCGAAGATCGCAATCGCGATCAGTGCCAGGCGGAAGGTCGAGGACCGGAGCGTGTTAGCCAGGAGCACGGAGGCAATATCCGATGCCGCGGATGGTGTGGATCAATGGATAGGCCTGGGCATCGTCGACCTTGCGGCGGACGCGTCCGACATAGACGTCGATGATGTTGGTGGAGGGATCGAAATGCAGGTCCCAGACGTGCTGCAGCAGCATCGCGCGGGAGACGACGCGACCTTCATTGCGGACCAGATATTCGAGCAATTGGAATTCGCGCGGCAACAGCGGGATCTTGCGGCCGCGCCGGCTGGCATTGCGCGCGATCAAATCGACGGCGAGGTCGCCGACGCGCAGGATCGTTTCCTTGGCGATGGTCTCGCTGCGGCGGCCGAGCGCCTCGAGGCGCGCGAGCAGCTCGACGAAGGAAAACGGCTTGACGAGGTAATCGTCGCCACCGGCACGCAAGCCGCGCACGCGCTCGTCGACCTCGCCGAGTGCGGAGATGATCAGGAACGGCGAGGCAATGCCGTCGTCGCGCATCTGCCGCATCACGGTGATGCCATCGATGTCGGGCAGCATGCGGTCGATGGTGATGACGGCATAGTCGCGCGCGGCGCCGTGGCTGAGGGCTTCGCGCCCCGTGGCGGCGAGATCGACCTCATAGCCTGATGTCGTCAGTTCCTCGACGAGCTGGCCCGCGGTTTCCGGATCGTCCTCGACGACAAGAATGCGGCGATGGCCTCCGGTCATGACGAACTCCGCGCGACGATCGCCACCAGATTATCCCGTTCCGGGGCTGAGCGGAACCACCCGGTGGCGATCGCGACAATGGTGCGGACCGGCGATGCTAGTACCAACTGTCCCCGCACACATTGACCCATTGCCAGCCATAGGGCGTCCAGCTCCTGCGCCAACAGCCGTCGTCGTAATAGTTGGCGTAGTAGAAGGGCGCGCCGAACACGGCAAACCGGTGGAAGCGATGATGCCGGAAGAAGAAGGCGTGGCGGCCGATGAAGGGCCGGCCATGCCAGCCGCCGCCGACGAAACGCGGCCCGATCGCCGCATGGGCGAAACGCACGCCACCGAAGCCAGGTCCGCCGACATGCGCGAAGCGCGCCCCGCCGAAGCCCGGTCCACCGACGTGGGCGAAGTGTGCACCGCCCATGCCGCCGACATGCATGCCACCGAAGCCGCCGGCGCGCATGCCGCCGCCACCGAAGTGGCCACCACCGCCGAAGCCGCCGTGACCGCCGCCTCCGCCGCCACCTCGGGCCAGCACCGGTGAGCCCAGCGCCATCGCTGCAGCGATCGCTGCCGCAGCGAGGCCCTTGAGAAGCCTGTTGTCCATCGAAGCATCCTCCGTGCTGCGCGGCGATATCGCTGCCGCACCGGAGGGATCAGAGAGGAACGGACGGGCAGCTTCAACTTACAAGCGCGCCAGATTCTGACGCGGATGTTAGGATGCATGCTCTCCCCACGTCATTGCGAGGAGCTCGCGACAAAATTGCGCAGCAATTTTGCGCTGATGCGACGAAGCAATCCAGACCGCTTCCGCGGAGACAGTCTGGATTGCTTCGCTACGCTCGCAATGGAGCGCGTCCTACGTCGGGCTACTCACTTCTCACGCCCGCTTGCCGTTGTTCTTCTCCGCGGCCCGGCGCATCGCCTCGGCGAGCGCACCGCCGCCGCTGGAGGATTCCTGCTTGCGGGGGGCCGAGGACATCATGCGGCTGGTGTTGCGCGTGTTGTCGCGCTGCATGCCGGGAGCGTCCTTCTTAGGCCCAACCTCGTCGTCGAGGCGAAGCGTCAGCGAGATGCGCTTGCGGGCGACCTCGAAGTCCAGCACCTTGACCTTGACGATGTCGCCGGGCTTCACCACCTCGCGCGGATCCTTGATGAAGGTCTTGGACATCGCCGAGATGTGCACCAGGCCGTCCTGGTGCACGCCGATATCGACGAAGGCGCCGAAGGCGGCGACGTTGGTCACGGTACCCTCCAGGATCATGCCCTTCTGAAGGTCCTTGATCTCCTCGACGCCCTCCTTGAACACCGCGGCCTTGAACGCCGGACGCGGGTCGCGGCCGGGCTTTTCCAGTTCCTTCAAGATGTCGGTGACGGTCGGCAGACCAAAGGTCTCGTCGACGAAATCCTTCGGCTTGAGCGTGCGCACGATCTCGCTCGAGCCGATCAGCGCCTTGATGTCGCTCTTGCTCGCCGCGAGGATGCGGCGCACCACCGGATAGGCTTCCGGATGCACGCCGGAAGCATCGAGCGGGTCCTCGCCACCGAGGATGCGCAAAAAGCCCGCGCACTGCTCGAACGCCTTTGGACCGAGGCGCGGCACATCCTTCAGCGCCTTGCGCGACTTGAACGGGCCGTTGGCGTCGCGATGCGCCACGATGCTCTGGGCAAGGCCCGAGCCGACGCCCGACACGCGGGCGAGCAGCGGCGCAGAGGCGGTGTTGACGTCGACGCCGACCGCGTTCACGCAGTCTTCGACCACGGCATCGAGCGATTTGGCGAGCTTGGCCTGGCCGAGATCGTGCTGATACTGGCCGACGCCGATCGCCTTGGGCTCGATCTTGACGAGCTCGGCGAGCGGATCCTGCAAGCGGCGGGCGATCGAGACCGCGCCGCGCAGCGTGACGTCGAGGCCGGGCAATTCCTCCGATGCGAAGGCCGAGGCGGAATAGACCGACGCGCCCGCTTCCGACACCACGATCTTGCTCATCTTCAACTCGGGGAGACCCTTGACCAGCTCGGTCGCGAGCTTGTCGGTCTCGCGCGAGGCGGTGCCGTTGCCGATCGCGATCAGCTCGACGCGATGCTTGATCGCGAGCCGGCCGAGCGTTGCCAGCGACTCGTTCCACTGCCGCTGCGGCTCGTGCGGAAAGATCGCTGTGGTGTCGACCACCTTGCCGGTGGCATCGACGACAGCAACCTTGACGCCGGTGCGGTAGCCGGGATCGAGCCCCATGGTGACGCGGGTGCCGGCGGGCGCCGCCAGCAGCAGGTCGCGCAGGTTAGAGGCGAACACGCGCACGGCCTCGGTCTCGGCCGCGTTCCACAGCCGCATGCGCAGGTCGATATTGAGATGCACCTGGATCTTGGTGCGCCAGGCCCAGCGCACGGTGTCGATCAGCCAGCGGTCGCCGGCGCGCTTGAGGTCGGCGATGCCGAACCGCTTCATGATCTTCAGCTCGTAGGCGCCTGGCACGCCGGCGGGCGGCGCTTCCTCGGCCTGGATCTGGAGATCGAGGATCTCTTCCTTCTCGCCGCGGAACATCGCCAAAATTCTGTGCGAGGGAAGTTTCGTCAGCGGCTCGGAGAAGTCGAAATAGTCGGCGAATTTTTCGCCCTCGGTCTTCTTGCCGTCGCGCACCTTGGAGGCCATGCGCGCATTGCTCCACATGTCTTCGCGCAAGGCCCCGATCAAATCGGCGTCCTCGTCGAAGCGTTCGACCAGGATGGCGCGGGCGCCGTCGAGCGCGGCGGCGGCATCGGCAACGCCCTTCTCGGCGTTGATGAAGCTTTCTGCGACGATCTTGGGATCGTTGCCGGGCTCGGCGAGGAGCTGGTTGGCGAGCGGCTCGAGGCCGGCTTCCTTGGCGATCTCCGCCTTGGTGCGGCGCTTCGGCTTGAACGGCAGGTAGATGTCTTCGAGACGCGCCTTGCTGTCCGCGGCCATGATCGAGGCTTCCAGCGCGGCATCGAGCTTGCCCTGCTCGCGGACCGATTCGAGGATGGCCTTGCGGCGGTCCTCGAGCTCGCGCAGGTAGACCAGGCGCTCCTCCAGGGTGCGCAATTGCGCGTCGTCGAGCGCACCGGTCGCTTCCTTGCGGTAGCGCGCGATGAAGGGAACCGTGGCGCCGCCGTCGAGCAGCGTCACCGCCGCCTCGACCTGCTCCGCCCGTACCCCAAGCTCCTGCGCAATCTTCTGGTTGATATTGGCCACGCGAGATTTCCTCTCTATTCCCAAGCACGCGACGCAAACCGAAATCCGGCCGCGGGACGCCGCTTATGGACCAACCGAGGTTGATTCATCAAGGTGCGGGGCGCAACCGTCGACAGAGGATTTTTTTGCCAGACCGATGCGATCTCGCCACAATCGTGGGGATGGCGCGGGGCGTCCGGGGACGCAAGTGAGGTTCGGCCCAGCTCTTTCCACGTCGTCATTCGAGCGCAGCGAAACAATGCAGAATCCCTCCGCGGAAAGACTTTGGATTGCTTCGCTGCGCCCGCAATGACGGAGTATGAGGCAGCAGCCTCGCCCCCCAAATGACGTTGTCATTCCCCG
>NZ_JACOFQ010000037.1:0-74620 GCF_019455395.1 Bradyrhizobium sp. BR 10261 | reverse complement strand
AATCCAGTATTCCAGAGGCAGTCGTTTTATGCGGAGGGGCCGCGGCGTACTGGATGCCGCCGCCCCCGTGCGCAATTGCGCACCAGGCGGGGCATGACAGTCATATTGGAGAAGCAGCCTTGCGCAAACCGCGTAGCGCCATGCGCGGCGCTACGTCAGCTCCGCCGTGGCCCGATCCAGCCAGGCTTTCGTGGCCTCATCCAGCGCCGGCCCCACCTCGGTGCGGACGCGGGCGTGGTAGGCGTTGAGCCAGGCCAGTTCGTCCTTGCTCAGCATCGCTGTGTCAATGAGCCGGCGATCGATCGGCGCCAAGGTCAGCGTCTCGAACGCGTTCATCGCTTTCTCGGCGCCTTTGATGTCGGCCGCGACCACCAGCTCGAGATTCTCGATGCGGATGCCGAAGGCGTCGGTCTTGTAATAGCCTGGTTCGTTGGAGAGGATCATGCCGCGCTTCAGCGCCGTGGTGCCGAGTTTCGAGATCCGCGCCGGGCCTTCATGCACGCTGAGATAACTGCCGACGCCATGGCCGGTGCCATGCTCGAAATCGATTCCGGCGGCCCACAGATATTGCCGCGCCAGCGTGTCGAGCTGCGCGCCCGTGGTGCCGTCGGGGAAGACCGCGCGCGCGATCGCGACATGGCCGCGCAGCACGCGGGTGAAGCGGTCGCGCATCTCGTCGGTCGGCTCGCCGATCGCCATGGTGCGGGTCACGTCGGTGGTGCCGTCTTCATATTGCGCGCCGGAATCGATCAGCAGGAGATCGCCGGGCACAATGCGCCGGTTGCTCTTGCGGGTGACGCGGTAATGCACGATGGCGCCGTTCGGCCCCGTTCCCGAGATGGTCGGGAACGACACGTCCTTCAACGCACCAGTGTCGCGGCGAAAGGTCTCCAGCGCCTCGACCGCGTCGATCTCGGTGAGCTTGCCGCTTCCTGCCTCGCGATCGATGAAGGCGAGGAAGCGCGCCAGCGCGATGGCATCGCGCCGGTGCGCCGTCTGCGTGCCCTTGATCTCGGTGGCGTTCTTCACCGCCTTCAGCAGCGCGATGGGATCGTTGCCGCGCAGCGGCTTGCCGCCGCCCTCCGTGATCAACCGGCTCAGCGCCTCGGCCGCGGTAGCACCATCGAGGGCGATCGCAGCGCCGCTTTTGGCCAGCGCCATCAGCGTCGGCGTCAGCGCGTCGGGCTCGCGCACGTCGGCCGATTGCTCGAGATGGTCGCGCGTCAGATTGGAGAGCTTGCGGTGGTCGATGAACACGGTGGGACGGCCGAGCTTGGGCACCAGCGCGTAGGACAGCGGTAGCGGCGTGTGTGCGACGTCGGCGCCGCGGATGTTGAAGGTCCAGGCGACCGCATGGCTGTCCGACAGCACCAGCGCCTCGGCACCGAGCTTCTCGATCTCGCTCTTGATCTGCGCCACCTTCTCGGTCTCGGCGACCCCCGCATATTGCAGGCCGTGGATCGCGACCGGTGCGATCGGCGGCTGTGGCCGGTCCTGCCAGATTGCGTCGACCGGGTTGCCGTCGACCGCCACCAGTTCGGCGCCGGCCTTGGTGCAGGCGGCCGAAAGGCGTTCGGCTGCCGAAAAAGTGTGCAGCCACGGGTCAAATCCTAGGCGATCGCCCGATTTGAGATGCGCCGAGATCCAGCTCTCCGGCGGCGGATCGATCAGCGATTCCACCGCCCATGCCTTGGGGTCGACCTGCTTGGCGGCCTGGATGGTGTAGCGGCCGTCGACGAAGACCGCGGCTTCCTGGGCCAGTACCACGGCAAGTCCCGCCGAGCCGGTGAAGCCGGTCAGCCAGGCGAGCCGCTCTTCGGAGGGCGCCACATATTCATTCTGCTGCTGATCGGCGCGCGGAACGACGAAGCCGGTCAGCTTGCGGCGGGCGAGTTCTTCACGGAGCGCAGCCAGACGCGCCGTCAATGCGACGCCGGCCTCGGGCTCCTCGAATGTCTGGAAGTGTGCTTCGAACATGGCTCAGTTTAGGATCATGGGGATCAGTCCGCAATGTAGACGCAATTGCCCTTTCATCTGGCATGGACTGTGCTTGAAATTGTTCCATTCGAATTGAGTGGAGTAATGGATGCGGCAGTTGCGCTTCGTCCGGACAACAGGGAAGTTCGAGCAAGTGGTTCATCTCAACGGCGAGGGGACACACGATGCCAGCGTTCACCTTTGAGAAGATTTCGCCGCCGGTGCGCCGCGCGCCGGCTGCAACGACACCGAAAAAGCCGCGCAGCCTCATCAGCCAGATGATCGAGCGTTTCGCCGAACGTCGTGCGAAGCGGGCGTTGCGCGCTTCGGCGCGTGGTGACGAGAAGCAGATGAAGTAGCCAGATCGAGTGGTAGGGTGGGTTAGCGCAGCGTAACCCACCAATTGGTGCAACATGCGTTGGCGGATTACGCTTCGCTAATCCGCCCTACGACACTCACCCCATCTTCCGCAACAACAAGCTGCTCCACCCCTCGATCCGCAGATGCCGCAGCGGCACCAGGCCGCGCGCGCGGTAGGCGGCGATCACGGCGGGGGCTTGGTGGGTCAACAGGCCCGAGAGGATGACGCGAGCGCCGGGCGCAAGATGCCGGGCCATCGGGCCCGCCAATTGCCGCAGCGGATTGGCCAGGATGTTGGCCAGCACCAGGTCGAACGGGCCGCTTTTGGCAAAGTCCGGCGCGGCAAACCCGGTGGCGCGGATCACCCGCACATATTGACCTGTTTCGTTCAGGGCGGCGTTCTCGGCTGCAACCCGCACCGAGGGCGGGTCGATGTCCGAGGCCAGCACCACGCGATGCAGCGCCTTGGCCGCGGCGATGCCCAACACGCCGGTTCCGGTGCCGAGATCGAGCACGCGCTTCGGCTGCGCGTGCTTCAGGACATGGTCAAGCAGAAGTAAACAGCCACGCGTGGTGCCATGGTGTCCGGTGCCGAAGGCGAGGGCCGCCTCGATCTCGATGGCGAGCTTGTTTGGCGCCACGCGGTCGCGGTCGTGGCTGCCATGGACGACGAAGCGTCCGGCCGGCACCGGCACGAGGTCCTCCAGGCTCGCCTTGACCCAGTCCTTGGCTTCGACCGTGTCGAATTCAAGCGTCGCGGCGATGTCATTTCCTGCTGACGTTGCAACGAGTTCACGGAGCAATTCATGATTGGGCGCCTCTGCAAAATGCAGCGTGACATCCCATTGCCCATCCGGTCGTTCGAAAGCGGCGACCGCAGCATCGCCGTCGAAAAAGACTTCCGTCAGCACGTCGACGACACGCCTGGCAGCAGCCTCGTTGCCGATGGAAAAGCTGGCGCGATGAGTGGGAGAAGGCTGCATGCTCGGGTTCCATTGGGTTCAATTTGGGGAACTTTTGTACTCAATTTTCCGCATAACTTGCGGCTTCCGGATTAACCGGACTGTAGGTTGTGCTCCGTAGATTCCCCGACGTTCCAACCAACACCGCTCGGAATCGAAAACGGAGGCGAGTCTTGAAGCATATGATTTTGAAGTTCTGGTCCGATGAATCCGGCGCGACTGCGATCGAATACGGCCTGATCGCGGCCGGCATCGCGCTGGCCATCATCACCGTGGTGAACAGCCTGGGCACCACGATGAACGACAAGTTCGGTTCGATTAGCACCTCCTTGAAGTGATTTCTGCCTCCCATTTCCCAGCGGGGCCATTTTCTTCATAGACGGCTTTTCTCGACGACCGCCCGCTAGGGAGTTGCCCCCTGGTGGGCGATGTCGTTTTGGGAGCAAGCGAGGCTGACATCGCCGCGCGTGGCCACAGGTTGTCCACTCGCGATCGTGAAGTCTTCCACCGGCTTGTCCGCAGTCTATTCAGCCCCTTCTCCACAGCTTGATCCCTCGATGTACCCGGCGGTCGCGTGAGGATCCCAGCGCTTCACCACAGCCCTGCCAACAGGTCTGTCCACAGCCCATCCACGGACCCATCCACAGCCCTATGCACGGCTTGCGAACAGGCTGCGGTGATCGCGCAGGATCGCCTGCGCCGCGTTGTGGCCGGGGGCGCCGGTGACGCCGCCGCCGGGATGGGCCCCTGAGCCGCAATGATAGAGGCCCTTCAGCGGCCCGCGATAATCGGCATGACCCAGCATCGGCCGCGCCGAGAACAGCTGGTTCAGCGTCAGCGCGCCATGGAAAATGTCGCCCCCCAGCAGGCCGAATTGTCGCTCGAGATCCAGCGGGGAGAGGATCTGGCGGCCGAGCACGCTTGCCGCAAATCCCGGCGCGTAACTGTCCACCGTTGCGATCATGAGATCGGCGACCTCCTCGCGATGATCATCCCAGGATCTGCCGTCGGGCAGCTCCGGCGCGACGTGTTGGCAGAACAGGCTGGCGACGTGCTTGCCCGCCGGCGCGAGCGTGTCGTCGAGCGTCGAGGGGATCAGCATCTCGACGATCGGCTGTTTGCTCCAGCCCTGCGCCCGCGCGTCGAGCCAGGCGCGGTCCATATAGGCCAGGCTTGGTGCCACGATGATGCCGGAGGTGAGATGATCGCCGTCGCCAGGCAGCGCCGTGAAAGTAGGCAGGCGGTCCAGCGCCACGTTCATGCGGAAGGTGCCGGAGCCGTTCTTCCAGTGGCGGATGCGGGCGAGGAAATCTGCGGGCAGTGCGTCGGCTCCGACCAGCTGCGTGTAAAGCAGCTTGGGATTGACGTTGGCCGCGACGTATCTTGCGCGGATCGCCGTGCCGTTCTGCAGCATCACGCCGGTGGCGCGGTCGCGCTCGACGATTACCTCGCGCACGCCGGCATCGAGATCGATCGTGACACCGCGCGCGCGGGCGGCGCGCGCCATGGCCTGCGTGATCGCACCCATGCCGCCGATGGCGTGGCCCCAGACGCCTTTCTTGCCGTTCACCTCGCCAAAGGCGTGATGCAGCATCACATAGGCCGAGCCGGCCGCGTAAGGGCTCGCGTAGTTGCCGACGATGGCATCGAAGCCGAACAGCGCCTTGACCAGATCGTGCTCGAAGCGTTCATCCAGCATCTCGCCGGCCGATCGGGTGAAGAGATCGACCAGGCTGCGGCTTTGCTCCAGCGTCAGGGCGCGCAGGATGTTGGCTGTCGCCAGCGCATTCGCGGCCTCGCGGATCGCGCCGATGCCAAAACTGTCGAGCAGGTTCGGCGGCGCGCGCAGCACGAACTGTCGCAGCACGTCGGCGATGTCCTCGAGCTCGCGCGAAAAACCATCGAGCGCATCGGCATCGCGCGCGCTGAGCCGCGCAACCGACGCCCTGGTCCGCCCCTCGCCGGTGAGGAGATAGCTGCCGTCGGGCGCGGGCAGAAAATTCTGCGCGCGCCGTTCGACCACGCGCAGGCCTTGTTCTGCAAGTCCGAGGTCGTGGATCACTTGCGGATTGAGCAGGCTCACCGTGTAGGCCGCGACCGAGTTGCGAAAGCCCGGATGAAACTCCTCCGTAACAGCCGCCCCGCCGACCACCCTGCGGCGCTCGACCACATGCACGCGCAAGCCCGCCATCGCGAGATAGGCCGCGCAGGTGAGGCCATTATGGCCAGCGCCGATGATGACGACGTCGGTTTCGGTCATGATGAGTTCTAATGTTCCGCTGTCATTCCGGGATGGTCCGAAGGACCAGACCCGGAATCTCGAGATCCCGGGTTCGCCTCTTCGCATCGCCCCGGAACGACCGTCTAATATCAAGCATTCCTGCCTGCAACATCACGAGACCATTTATTGCCCGTTCAGGCGTGGTGTGCTCCATTGCGCGCGCCCGGCGCCCGCCGGAGGAATGCCGGAGCTCCCATGGATTCGATCGTGCGACCCGCCGCCACGGAGCAGCCGTCCGCCTCGCGCAACCGGCTGCTGCTGACGGTCTACACGGCCGCGATTTTCGTCAGCGCGCTGTTGCTGTTTTCGGTGCAGCCGCTGTTCACGAAAATGGTGCTGCCACGGCTCGGCGGCTCGCCGGCGGTGTGGTCGGTGGCGATGGTGTTCTTCCAGTCGCTGCTGCTGGCGGGCTATGCCTATGCGCATCTGCTGATGCAGGTGAAAAACCGCGTGGTTCCGGTCGTGGTGCATCTGGTGCTGCTGATCGCGGCTTTCGTGACGCTGCCGCTCGGTATCGCCAGCGCCTATGGCGAGCCGCCCGCGTCGGGCTATGCGTTCTGGCTGCTCGGCCTGTTCGTGATGTCGATCGGACTGCCATTCTTCGCGCTCGCTGCCAACAATCCGCTGCTGCAGGCCTGGTTCGTCCGCACGGGTCATCCTGATGGCCACGATCCATATTTCCTCTATGCGTCTTCGAACATCGGCAGCTTCCTCGCGCTGCTGTCCTATCCCTTTCTGCTGGAGCCGATGTTCACGTTGCACACGCAGAACCGGCTCTGGACCGGCGGCTACGGCCTGCTGATCCTGCTGATCGCCGCTTGCGGCGTGCTGCTGTTGCGCTCGCCGAAGGTTGCATTGGCCGATATGCGTGCCGAAGAGGCGAATGCGCCGGCGCCAGGCATCGTGACGCGGCTGCGCTGGATCTTCCTCGCAGCAGTGCCGTCAGGCCTGCTGATCGCGGTCACCGCGCATATCTCCACCGACGTCGCGGCGGCGCCGCTGCTATGGGTGCTGCCGCTGTCGCTGTATCTGCTGACCTGGGTGGTGGTGTTTCAGTCGCGGCCGCTTTTGCCGCACAAATGGATGCTGTTGCTCCAGCCTGTCGCGATCGCGGGCGTCGTCATCCTGCTGGCCTTCGGCGGCGAGCAGAATCTGCTGCTGACGCTTGGCGGCCACCAGCTCTGCTTCTTCATCATCGCCATGGCCTGCCACGGCGAGCTGGCGCGGACCCGCCCGGCCGCCAAATATCTCACCGGCTTCTATGTCGCGCTGTCGTTCGGCGGCATGGTCGGCGGCCTGTTCGCGGGCCTCGTCGCGCCCTTCACCTTCTCCTGGATCGCCGAATATCCGATCCTGGTCGCGCTTGCCGCGCTGTGCCGGCCGTCGGCGAACGAGCGTTTTGCGGCCATCGTGAAATGGTATTGGCTGGCGCTGGCCGTGCTCGCGGCCCTGCTGATTGCACCGTCTTATACGACGGGCAATGTTTCGACCTGGTTCGAGGATCAGCGCGTCTGGGTCGCCGGCGCCGTCGGCGCGCTGGCTGCGCTGCTGGCGCTCGCGCTCAATGCCAGTCGCTGGAAGATCTTTGCCACTGTCGCGCTCGCGCTCGCATTGATCCGAATCTATCCGGCCGACGAAGGCCGCGTCACCACGGTGCGCAGCTTCTTCGGCGTGCACAAGATCGTGGAGACGCCGGGCGGCTATTTCCATGTGCTGATGCACGGCACCACGATTCACGGCGCCGAGCGCTTCCGCAACAATGATGGCACGCCGGTCACCGGCCGGCCCGAGCCGATCACCTATTATCACCGGGATGGCGGCATCGGTCAGGCCATCACCGCAATCCGCGAGCGCAAAGGCGCGCCGCTCAAGGTCGCGGCGATCGGCGTTGGATCAGGCACGCTCGCCTGCGCCGCCGAACCAGGCGAAGACTGGAAATTTTTCGAGATCGACCAGTCCATGGTCGATGCCGCGCGCGATCCCAAAAACTTTCGCTACATCTCGAGCTGCCTGCCGGACCTGAAGCCGGTCATCGGCGACGCGCGCCTCACCTTCGCCAGAGAGCCCGACGGCATCTATGACCTCATCATCGTCGACGCCTATTCGTCGGATGCGATCCCGATTCATCTCGCGACCCAGGAGGCAATGAAGATCTATAAGGACAAGCTCGCCCCGCACGGCGCCGTGGTGATGCACGTCTCCAACCGCCACCTCGATCTCGAGCCCGTCGTGGTCGGCATTGCCGATGCCAACGATCTGAAGAGCTGGGTCTATGACGAGGATTCGGGGCGCGATGCCGACTACATCTTCTCCACCGACGTCGTCATCTCCGCGCGCGAGGCTGAAGACATCGGCAAGCTCGCGTTCTCCAAGCAGTGGGAAGAGACCGACGCGGACGAGAAGGTGCGGGTCTGGACCGACGACTATTCCAACATCCTCGGCGCGCTGTACCGGCGCTTGCGGTTCGGCGAGCAGTAGCGCTTCGTAGCCCGGATGGAGCGAAGCGCAACCCGGGACCCCCCTGCGCCTTGGGCCACACCGCTCCCGGATTTCGCTGCGCTCCATCCGGGCTACAAGGTGGAGGGCTCACGGCTGGACCGGTGTTCCCGCCGGCAGCTTTATGCCCTTCTCGCCGGCCACCTGCCGCAGCAGGTCGGGTCTGTCGGAGATGATGCCGTCGACGCCGAGCTCGATCATCCGGGCCATGTCGTCGGGCTTGTTGACGGTCCAGACCACGACGCGCAACGCAAGCGTATGCGCCTCTGCGACGAGTGCCGCGGTCACGTCACCGAAATAGGGTGACCACACCGCGCCGCCCGCGGCCTTGATGGTCCGCGGCAGCGAGCCGCCGTGATCGGCCGGGTTAAAACCCGCCGTCCAGCTGGTGGCCTTGTCGAGGGCGATCGTCGGCGCCGGGCCGCGCTGCAGTGTCAGATAAACCGTCGGAATGGCCGGGGCCTGCTGCTGGACGAGGAGCAAGGTCCGCCAGTCGAACGACTGGACCATGACGCGGCCCGAGAATTTTTCGTCCTCGATCACCCCGAGCAGCTTCGTGACGAAGGCCTGCGGCTCCAGCGATTCATCGGGATGATCGGGATCGATCTTGGTCTCGATGTTGAAGCGCACGCGTTCGTTGCCGGATTTGCGCACCAATGCGAACAGCTCCTTCAGCGTGGGAATGCGCGTCCCCGGCACGGCACGCTGGTCGGGAAACTGCTTCGCATAGGCGCTGTCCGGCCGGATCCGGCCGACGTCGTAGGTCCTGACGTCGGCGAACCGCAGCTTGACGAAGGGCGTGCCTGGTGCCGCGACATAGGTGCCACCAGCATCCCGCGCGAGGTCGGGATTGAGCCCGCGCTCATGCGACACGACCACCTCGCCGTCTGAGGTCACGCCGACATCGAGCTCGAGCGTGTCCACGCCCATCGTGAGTGCGTTGGCGAAGGCCGGCAGGGTGTTTTCCGGCAGCAGCGCCCGTCCGCCGCGATGCGCCTCGAGATCGAAAGCCATCGCTTTGCCAGTCATGGCTCCTCCTGCAGCGAGAAGACAGATCGTGCCGAGCAGGTGTGCAGGACGAAATGACATCATGAACCGCGACGGGCAAGAGGGACGGGAGCCTAAGCCGGACCGACCAATAATCGGCATCGACAGCGCCGTCCACCCCGTGAGAGTTCAGCGTCGGGGCGATGCCGAGCTCAAGCAATAGCGTCAGTTCTGGTAGTAGTAATAGCGCGGCTGATAGTATTGGCGCGGCTGCGGCTGATAGTAATAGCCCTGCTGGCTATAAGCCGGGTCGTAGGTCGGCTGCTGGGGTTGCGGCAGCTGCTGGTAGACCTGCGTGCCATAGGGGCGGGTGATCGGGCGCGGCGCCGGATAGCGCGTGCCGGTGTCGCTGCCGTCGGCTGGATAGATGTAGTTGTCGTCGTAGCGCCGCGCTGGCTGCATCGGCGGTGTCAGGCTGACGGGATCGCCTGAGGTGGCGTACGGCTCCTCGGCCGGCTGCTGGGCGCGGGCCACCGCATTGTTGGCGCGGCCGCGCGGGTTGCGGGCCAGCGCGACCTGCGCCGAGCCGGTCAGCGTCACCGTGGTGTTGAGCACGCCTTGCTCCTGCACCAGCGCGTAGAGCGTCGAGGCGTTTTGACGCGACAGCCGCACGCAGCCATGCGAGGCGGGCGTGCCCAATCGTCCGACCGAGTCGGTGCCGTGGATGGCGTGCCCGATCTTGGTGAAGAAGATCGAGTGCGGCATCGGCGCGTCGTCGAATTCCTTGGAGAAGTGATCCTCTTCCATGCGGAAGGCGCGGAAGGAGCCATTTGGCGTCTCGCGCGAGGGGATGCCTGTCGACACCGGCCAGCGGTAGCGCGTCACGCCGTCGACCGCGACCGTCATCTGCTGATTGTCCTTGTCGACGGTAATATCGACCTTGGCCTGCGCGGTGCCCGCGCTCAAAAGCATGAACGAAGTAAAAGCGATAAAAAACGAACGCATCTGACGTCTGGCCTCCGGCCTGTTCTTGCTAGCGCCGCGGCTCTCCGTCCCCGGCATGCACTATGCCTGCAATCCGGCTTTCGTTCCAGCGGCCTGCCTAGCTCACCTTCCTGCCATCGTTAACGCGATGCCGGGCGTAAGCAAGGCCGCTTTGTGCCGCGCCGGCGCTGCCGGTGCTGACATTTTCGCGAGCGCAGACGTTCATAACGCCGACAATTCATGACAAAGGCGCAACCATTTGGCGCCTTGCGCGTTAGTGGTGGTCCTTCCAGACACGTGGCTCTCGCCGCCGTTCCAACCATAGTCGGTGGATGAATGGATTCCGGGCTCGCCCTTCGGGCGCCCCGGAATGACAGCTCAGTTCTTCAGCCGATATCCGGTCCGGAAGATCCACCAGATCGCGGCGAGGCATATCGCCAGGAACGCCACCGTCATGCCGATGCTGACGGACACGCTGACGTCAGCGATCTCGTAGAAGCTCCAGCGGAAGCCGGAGATCAAATAGACGACCGGGTTGAGCAGGGCCAGCGTGCGCCAGGTCGACGGCAGCATGTCGATGGAATAGAAGCTGCCACCGAGGAAGGTCAGCGGCGTCACCACCAGCATCGGGATCATCTGCAGCTTCTCGAACCCGTCGGCCCAGATGCCGATGATGAAGCCGAACAGGCTGAAGGTCACCGCCGTCAGCACCAGGAAGGCCAGCATCCAGACCGGATGATGGATGTGCAGCGGCACGAACAGCCCGGCCGTGGCGAGAATGATCAGGCCCAGAATGATCGACTTGGTCGCGGCGGCGCCGACATAGCCGAGCACGATCTCGAAATAGGAGATCGGCGCCGACAGGATCTCGTAGATCGTGCCGGTGAATTTCGGGAAGTAGATGCCGAACGAGGCGTTGGCGATGCTCTGCGTCAGCACCGACAGCATGATCAGGCCCGGCACGATGAATGTGCCGTAGCTGACGCCCTCGACCTGGCTGATGCGCGAGCCGATCGCAGCACCGAACACGACGAAATAGAGCGAGGTCGAGACGACGGGCGAGACGATGCTTTGCAGCAGCGTGCGCCAGGTGCGTGCCATTTCGAACAGATAGATGGCGCGGATGGCGCGGTGGTTCATGACGTCCTCACGAGGTCGACGAAGATGTCCTCGAGCGACGATTGGGTCGTGTCGAGATCGTTGAAGCGGATGCCGGCGGTGCGGAGGTCGCTGAGCAGGCTGGTGATGCCGGTGCGCTCGCCCTTGGTGTCGTAGTCGTAGACCAGCGTCGCCCCGCTGTCGCAAAGGTCGAGCTTGTATTGGCTGAGGCTCTCCGGCAGCGCGGCGAGCTTGCCCTGCAGATGCAGCGTCAGCCGTTTCCTGCCGAGCTTCTGCATCAGGGTCGTCTTGTCTTCGACCAGCACGATTTCGCCCTTGTTGATGACGCCGATGCGGTCGGCCATCTCCTCGGCTTCCTCGATGTAATGCGTGGTCAGGATGATGGTGACGCCGGATTGCTGTAAGGCCCGCACCACTTCCCACATGCCCTTGCGCAGCTCGACGTCGACGCCGGCGGTCGGCTCGTCCAAAAACAGGATCTGCGGCTCGTGCGAGAGCGCTTTCGCGATCATCACGCGGCGCTTCATGCCGCCGGACAGCGTGATGATCTTGTTGTCCTTCTTGTCCCAGAGCGACAGATCCTTGAGGATCTTCTCGATCAGGGCCGGATTCTTCGGCTTGCCGAACAGGCCGCGGGAGAAGCTCACCGTCGCCCACACGCTCTCGAAGGCGTCGGTATGGAGCTCCTGCGGCACGAGGCCGATCAGCGAGCGCGCCTTGCGGTAGGAGATCTGGATGTCCTCGCCACCGACCAAAACCTTGCCTTCGCTCGGATTGGCGATGCCGCAGATGATCGAGATCAGCGTGGTCTTGCCGGCGCCGTTGGGGCCGAGCAGCGCGAAGATCTCGCCGCGCCTGATGTCGAGATTGACGTTCTTGAGTGCCTTGAATCCGGACCCATAGGTCTTGGACAGGTTGGCGACGGAAATGATGGAAGACATGGGGGCCGCTAGGGTGGGGGATGCACCGGAACCTGCGCCCTGGCGGGCTCGTCCGGCGGACCCCCGAAATAGGAATGACCTTGCCCGGTCGCAATCGCCTGGAGAAAAATGGTCTCAAAACCGGCCCATTGGTGGTAGGTTTCGGGCAGGTGTTGCGCGATGGTCACGGATTGCGGCGAAGATCGCTATTCACGCGGCTCTTTGTTGCGTCTGCGAGCAGGCCAAGGCTACGATTCGGGCCGATCGCGAAGCGTATGTCCCCAGGGAAAACATCAATGAGACTGAACGGCCGTCACACCGCCGGCGCAAGCCAGTTGCCCGCCCTCCGCGTGTGGGCGATCTGCCTGCTCCTGCTGTCAGCTGTTGCCATGAGCCCGTCTCCCGCCAGGGCGGCGCCGAGCCAGGCCGCCGCAACGACGCACGTCTATCTGCTCCGCGGCGTGCTCAACATCTTCTCGCTCGGGCTCGACACCATCGGCGCCCGGCTCCAGGCCCAGGGCATTCCGGTCACGGTCGCGAACTTCGTGTCCTGGTCCTCGCTCGCCGATGAAGCCGCGACCGAGTACAGGGCGGGCCGGCTCAAGACCATCATCCTGGTGGGCCATTCCTCCGGCGCGACCGCGCTGCCCGACATGATCGCCAAGCTCAACCAGCTCGGCGTGCCCGTGAAGCTCGCGATCGGCCTCGACTCCGTGTTCAAGACCAGGCTGTCGACCGGCGCCGAGCGCTACATCAACATCTATATCGGCGACGGTCCGGGCGAGCCGGTGCGCGCCGCGGCCGGCCTTCGCGGCAAGCTCGACAATGTCGACGTGCGCGGCAGCGGCGTCGGCCACATCACCATCGACAAGAACGAGGCGATCCAGCGCCGCGTCATCGCCGAGATCGACGCGGCGATCGCCCGTTCGCGCGGTCCGGCACCGGTCGCCGAGCCTGGCGCCGCGCCGCGGGCCGCGCGCTCGGCGGCGGCGACGGCGCCGGCGAGGAACTGAGGCCTGGCGCCAGCAAATGCTGATCTGATTGTGCCGCCGCCGACTTGACTGTCGGCGGCGGCATCGTCTTGTCCGCGCTGCCGCAACGCCGTGGCGGCGCGTTCGCTATGCGAGAAAGGCGCGGATGGCGTCCGCGATCTCACTTGCGTGCGTCTCCAGTGCGAAATGTCCGGTGTCGAGGAATTTCACCACCGCATTTGGATTGTCGCGCTTGTACGCTTCTGCGCCGGGCGGGATGAAGAACGGATCGTTCTGGCCCCAGACCGCAAGGATGGGCGGCTTGTGCTTGCGGAAATAGTCCTGGAACGCGGGATAGAGAGCGACATTGCTCTTGTAGTCGCCGATCAGATCGAGCTGCACCTCATCGGCGCCAAGGCGTGCCAAATAGAAATTGTCGAGGTTCTGGCCGTCAGGCGATACAGCCGTCGGATCTGGGACGCCATGCGTATACTGCCAGCGTGTCGCATCCGGTGTGAGAAAGCCGCGCAGTGCCTCGCGATTGGCGGACGAAGGATCCTGCCAATAGGCCTTGATCGGTGTCCAGCCGTCGCTGAGGCCCTCCTCATAGGCATTGCCGTTTTGCGAGATGATCGCGGTGATCCTTTCAGGATGGCTGAGCGCAAGCCGGAAGCCGGTCGGCGCGCCGTAGTCGAAGACGTAGACGGCGAAGCGATCGAAGCCGATCACCTCGGTGAAGCGCTCGATCACGCGCGCAATGTTGTCGAAGCTGTAGCTGAAGGTTTCGCGCGAAGGCATGTCCGACTGGCCGAAGCCGGGAAGATCAGGTGCGACGATGTGAAACTTGTCCGCCAGCAGCGGGATCAGGTCGCGGAACATGTGACCTGCGCTCGGGAAGCCGTGCAGCAGCAGAAGCTTCGGCGCGCCGATCCGACCGGCCTCGCGATAGAACACCTTGAAGCCGTCGACGTCGGCGGTGCGGTAGGTTGTGCGGGCCATGAGCCTCTCCATTTCGAGTAACCTGTTAAATGGCATTGATATGGTTATGTGGATAAGGGTAACTTGTCAACTGCTGATTTGGTGGTTACGTTCGCCATGCCCACCCGGGATCAACAGGGATCACCCATGGACAAACCGCCCGCCGTGTTCATCGCCGACTCGCTCGGCCTGGATTTCCTCAATTCGATCGCGACGCCGGTCGATACGCCCGTCGACTGGATCGACGATGGCGGCGGGCTGATCGAGTGGCTGGCGCAGGCGAAGCTGGTTCCCACGGACGAACTGGAGGCGTTGAGAGCACGCGCGAAGCCTGGTGAGTTGGACGAGGTTGCCGATCAGGCCCGGGCCTTGCGCGAATGGTTCAGGGGCTTTGTCCGCGAGCATGCGGGCCGACCGCTCGCGGCGACGGCGCTCAAGGAGCTCGGTCCGCTGAACAGCCTCCTAGAACAGGACGAGGTCTTCAGCCGGATCGAACCGCGGCACGACGATAGCCATCGTGGCCTTGCGTTGCGGACCACGCGGCATTGGCGATCACCGCAGTCGCTGCTGTTGCCGATCGGTGAGGCGATGGCGAAGTTCGTCTGCAACGAAGACTTTTCCGACGTGAAGGCGTGCGAGGGCCATAATTGCACGATGCTGTTTGCGGACCACACCCGTCGCCGCGCGCGGCGATGGTGCATCATGTCGGTCTGCGGCAACCGAGCCAAACAGGCGGCGCATCGCAGCAGGCTCAAGAGCCGGCAGTGATCAGCTGATCGCGCATCACGGAGCCGGTTGACCAGGCGGGTTTCGTGCCGCAAAAACCACCCAATCGGCGGTCAAGAACCGCCGCGGGGAGGCCCCTGCCTCCCGTGGTGGGACTGTAGGACTTGATGATTGATCCAAGGCGACTTGTGGTGTTGGCAGCTTGCGCGCTGCTCGCCTTCAATCCCGGTCTGGCCGCGGCCTCACCCGCAAAGCCAAAGCCGGCTGCAGTCCCCGTGGTCGCACCGCCGCCTCCTGCTCCCCCGGTCGAGCCGCTGCCGCCGCCGAAGATTTATCTGTTCCGCGGCGCCATGGGGCCGTTCTTCTCGACCGGCATCGATCGGCTCAGCGAGAAGCTGACCAAGGCCGGCTTCTCGGCCGACGTTTACGAATTCACCTTGTGCCGGCTGATCGGCAATCGCGCGATCGACAGCTACAAGGAGAGCCCGGCGCCGATCGTGCTGATTGGCCATTCCATGGGTGGGCTGTGCTCGGTCATCATCTCCGAGATGGCAGCCAAGGAGAACATCCCGATCAGCCTCGTGATCGCCATCGACCCCGCGCACGCAACCGACGACGTGCCGCTCAATGTCGAGCGCTTCATCAACATTTTCCTGTCCGACAGCGTGCTCGGTGGCGGAGATGTGGTGGCGGTGCCTGGCTTTCGCGGCCATTATGCCAGCTACGATTTGAAGCTGAACGGCCGTGTCTCGCACATCAACATCGAGAAGTCGGACGACATCCATCGCCAGATCGTCGACATGGTGACGCAGTTGCCGCGTATCCAGGCGCAGACCCAGGCTGACGCCGTGCCGCTGCGTTATCAGGTCCCTGGGGACACGCTGGTTGAATTGTGGGACAGCGGCGTACGCATACCGGTCCGCACCGGCGATACGATGGAGAGCATCGCGGCAACCCATCGCGTGCCGGTCTGGGCCATCGCGCAGAGCAACTCGCTTGTCGAGAACGCCACGCTCACGCCGGGCCAGTCCATCATCGTCCCCAGGCATTTGATGCCGCCGGACGCCGCAGCCGCGATGGCGGTGCCGCCACCGGCGGCACCTTCGGCGCGCAAGAAGTAGCTTTCCCTCAGACGTTCGAGCCGTGGATCGCGTCGATCACGGCGTCGGTCACGTCCTTCGTCGTCGCCTTGCCACCGACGTCAGGCGTCAGCACGCCTGCGGCGCAGACCTGCTCGACCGCCTTCATCAGCCGCGCGGCCGCGTCCTTCTCGCCGAGATGCTCCAGCATCTGTGCGCCGGTCCAGAACGTCGCGACCGGATTGGCGATGCCCTTGCCGGTAATGTCGAAGGCCGAGCCGTGGATCGGCTCGAACATCGAGGGGAAGCGGCGCTGCGGATCGATGTTGCCGGTCGGCGCCACGCCGAGGCTGCCTGCGAGTGCACCGGCGAGGTCCGAGAGGATGTCGGCGTGGAGGTTGGTCGCAACGATGGTGTCGAGGCTCTTCGGATGCAGCGTCATGCGCACGGTCATGGCATCGACCAGCATTTTGTCCCAGGTCACGTCAGGGAATTCGGTCGCGACTTCCGCGGCGATCTCGTCCCACATCACCATGCCGTGGCGCTGCGCGTTCGACTTGGTGACCACGGTCAGGAATTTGCGCGGCCGCGACTGCGCGAGCTGGAACGCGTAGCGCATGATCCTGCTGACGCCGACACGGGTGAACACCGCGACTTCCGTGCCGACCTCCTCGGGCAGGCCTCTATGCGCGCGGCCGCCCATGCCGGCATATTCGCCCTCCGAATTCTCGCGCACGATCACCCAGTCGAGATCGCCGACGCCGACGTTGCGCAGCGGCGAGGCCACGCCCGGCAGGATCTTGGTCGGCCGCACATTGGCGTATTGGTCGAAGCCCTGGCAGATCGGCAGGCGCAGGCCCCACAGCGTGATGTGATCGGGCACGTCAGGTGCGCCGACCGCGCCGAAATAGATCGCGTCGAACTTCTTCAGCTCAGCGAGCCCATCGGCCGGCATCATCACGCCGTGCTTCTTGTAATAGGCCGAGCCCCAGTCGAAGGTTTTGACATTGAAGGCGATGTCACCGCTGCGCTTCGCCAAGGCCTCAAGCACGCGGATTCCGGCCGAGATCACCTCGGGGCCGATGCCGTCGGCGGGAATGGCTGCGATCGAATGGGTGCGCATGGGAGGCTCCGTTTGGGATGTCGCGGGTAAGCTTAGGCCGGGCCGTGAGGCGGATTCAATTGCCCGCTGGTTTATACAAAAAAATGATATAATCCCTGTAAGGCCGCCACGCCGTCATGGCCGGGCTTGACCCGGCCATCCACGTCTTGCCTTACGGAGCAAAGAACGTGGATGCCCAGGCCTTCGCCGCGCCGAAGCGGCTTCGGCCGCGCAGGCGGGACAGCCCGGGCATGACGACCTCGTATCAATCTTCTGCTCTAACCGAGAAGTTAGGACGTTGAATGGAATTGCATCAGCTCCGATGCTTCGTGGCGGCGGCCGAGCAGCTGCATTTCGGCCGCGCCGCCCAGCATTTGCAGATGCTGCCATCTGCGCTCGGCCGCCAAATCCGTCTGCTGGAGGAGGATCTGGGAACGCGACTGTTCGCGCGCACGACCCGGGCTGTCTCGCTCACCGAGGACGGCACCACCTTGCTGCGTGATGCCCGCGCCATCCTTGCCAAGGTGGAGGCGGTCGAGAGCAATCTGCGCAATCGCTCCCGCGCGGGCGCTGCGCGACGGCTGCGGATCGGCGCCGTCGACAGCGCTGCGGCGGGGCTGGTGCCGCCGCTGCTGCGTGACTTCCGCAGCAGGCATCCCGAAGTATCGGTCCAGCTTCTGGAGGACAAGACCGTCAGGCTGTTGCCAAAGATCCTGACCGGCGCGCTCGATCTCGCTTTCGTCCGTCCGCCGGATCGGGCGGACAAACGGCTCGAGTTTCGCCCGTTGCTGCAGGAAACCGCGATCGTGGCGTTTCCGCAGCGCCATGCGCTCGCGGCACGGAAATCGATCACGCTGGCGGACATTGCGGGCGAGGCGATGCTGGTGCCGGATCGCCGTTCGCGGCCGGACAGCTACAACCTCACCGTCAAGCTGTTCGAGCAGGCGGGCCTGACGCCGCGCATCGTGCAGGTCGCCGACGAGAAGCAGACCATCGTCAACCTCGTGGCAACCAAGCTCGGCGTTGCCATCGTGCCGCGCTGGACCACGCGGATGGCGGTTTCGGGCGTGCGCTTCGTGCCGCTCCGATTGAGGCAGAGCGGCCCGGTCGGCCGGCTGCCGCTGGCGGCGGCCTGGCTGCGCGGCTCACGTGATCCGGCCCGCGATGCCATGCTGGCAGTGCTGGAGGCGCGCCTGCGCTCCTATGCGCGGGAGGCGTGAGCGGCTATGACACGGGCTTGGACAAAAGGGGTATGACGCGATGACTGGGCAGAAAGCTACGAAAGAGTTGCGGGTGGCCATCGCCGGGCTGGGCTCGATCGGCAGCAAGATCGCGACCGCGCTCGATCATGGCATCGAGGGGTTGATGCTGTCAGCCGTGGCCGTGCGCGATCCCGCCAAGCATCAGGCGTATCTGGGCGGCCTGCGTCATCAGCCCCAAATCCTGCCGATCGATCAGCTCGGCGAGGTCGCCGACATCGTGGTCGAGTGCGCGCCGAGCAGCCAGTTGCGCGCGATCGTGGAGCCTGCGGTGAAGCGCGGCAGGTCCGCGGTCGTGGTCAGCGTCGGCGGTTTGCTCGACAATTTTGATCTCATCGATCTCGCCCGCGCCAAGGGCGGTCGCATTCTTGTCCCGACCGGCGCGCTGATCGGGCTCGATGCCGTCAACGCCGCCGCGCTCGGCACCATCCATTCGGTGAAGATGGTCACGCGCAAGCCGATCGACGGGCTGAGAGGCGCGCCGTTCATCGTTCAGAACAACATCGACATCGACAATCTGCGCGAGCCGCTCAAGCTGTTCGAGGGCAGCGCGCGCGACGCCGCAAAGGGCTTTCCTGCCAACGTCAATGTCGCCGTTGCGCTATCCTTGGCGGGCATCGGGCCCGATCGCACCCAGATCCAGGTCTGGGCCGACCCCACCGTAACGCGCAATGTTCATCGCATCGAGGTCGAAGCGGATTCGGCGCGATTCTCGATGGGCATCGAGAACATCCCGTCCGAAAATCCCAAGACCGGAATGATCACCGCGCTGTCGGTGATCGCACTGCTCCGCAAGCAGCGCGCCACGCTGAGCGTTGGGACGTAATCAGCGTGAGACTTTGTTAGCCCGGACGCGGCGCGCTCTATCCCCGTCACCCCCGCGCAACGGCGAAGACGTTGTCGCTGGAGGTGCTCGCCTCTTCGGCGAGCCTCGAAGGGCGACGGCCCGGCTGCATCGTGGCCGTTCATCCTTCGAGGCTCCTGATGGGACGCTTCGCGCCCCAATACTCGCACCTCAGGATGACGGAATACATACGCGCCGCGGCGCCTGCTTAAGCGCCTGTCACGCGCCAGATCACGTTGCCGACGTCGTCGGCCATCAGCAGCGATCTCTTGTCGGGGCCGATCACGACGCCGACCGGGCGGCCGTAGGATTCCTTCTCGTCCGGGGACAGGAATCCCGACAGGATGTCGCGGCCGGGGCCGGAGGGCTTGCCGTTCGCGAACGGGACGAACACCAGCTTGTAGCCGGACAGCGTGCTGCGATTCCACGAGCCATGCTGGCCGATCACCATGCCGTCTCCGAAGCCGGGCAAGGTGCCTGCGGGCATCCAGCACAGGCCGAGCGACGCAGTATGGCCGCCGAGCGCGTAATCAGGTTGAATCGCCTTGGCAACCATCGCCGGATCCTGCGGCACGCGGTCGTCTACCGTCTTGCCCCAATAGCAATAGGGCCAGCCATAGAATCCGCCCTCGCGCACTGACGTGAGATAGTCCGGCGGCGTCTCGTCGCCGAGCCCGTCGCGCTCGTTAACGACGGTCCAGAGCACGCCCGTGTTCGGCTCCCACGCAAGCCCGACCGGATTGCGCAGGCCGCTTGCGAAGATGCGATGCGTGCCGGCGACGAGATCGAGCTCGTACACCGCGGCCCGGCCTTCCTCCACCTCCATGCCCATCTCGGCGATGTTGCTGAGCGAGCCGACGCCGGCATAGAGCTTCTTGCCGTCAGGGCTTGCGAGCAGGCTGCGCGTCCAGTGGCCGCTAGGTTTGAAAGTGGTGAGCCGCTTGCCCGGCGCGGTGATGCAATCGGCATTGGCGACGTAAGGAAAGGCCATCACACCGTCGGTGTTGCCGACATAGAAGGTGTCGCCGACCAGCGCCATGCCGAACGGCTGGTTGAGGTTCTCCATGAAGGCGCCGCGGACCTCAGCGACGCCGTCGCCGTCCTTGTCGCGCAGCAGCGTGATGCGGTTGGCGGAGACGCCGAGCGCCGCGGCACGGCGCATCGTCGCCTGCATCGCATAGTGGAATACGCTGCGCGGGGGGCCTGCGATCTGCGTCGCTTCAGCGATCAGCACGTCGCCGTTCGGCAGCACCTCGATCCAGCGGGGATGGTCGAGATCGGTCGCGAACGCGTTGACCTTGAGCCCGGCTGCGGCCGTCGGCTTCTGGCCGTGGCTCCAGCCGCGCGCGGTCGGCATCTTCAGGGTCGGGATCGCGCCTTGCGGCTTGGCTTCGGGAATGGCCGGCGTCTGGCCCCAGGCCGGCGCGGCCTCGGTGCCGGTCAGCTTCCGCCATTGCAGCGCGATGCCGCCGAGCACTGCGACGAATTGCGCGAAGATGCTGGAAAAGGTCATGCGGAGCCCCTGTCGAAGTTTGGTCGCGCCCATATTTTGCGCGCGCATCCAACTGGGTGGCGGTCAAAAGGTCAACCGGGGCGGAACTGGCCCGGTGTCTATTCCCGGGGAATGGCTGCTGATCGAATTTGCATGGGAGATGCTGATCAGTGCCGGACCTGCCGCTCCGCCCGTCGCGCGTGCCTGAAATCATCGAGGTGATGAACGTTCGGAGCAAGCGCGGCCTCCTTGGCGAGGAGATGATAGACGCGCGCGACCGTGCGCTGCTTCAGCTTCGGCCGCCCTGGCGGCAGCGCGCGCGCCTTGCGGACTGCCGCAATCGCGTGCGCACGAAAATAATCATAGGCGTCCGACATGGCGCGATGCTCTGCGTCTGGTGCAGGTGTCGCGGGGCTAACGGGTGAGGGGAGAAGCGGTTCCTGGCGGGAGGTTCCCCGCGCCAACTTGTGACCGTCATCCTGAGGTGCGAGCCTGGGCGCGCAACGCGCGCCATGGGGAGCCTCGAAGGATGAACGGCCCGGCTGCATCTCGGCCGTGCATCCTTCGAGGCTCGGCTCCCGATGCATACGCATCGCAAACCTCGCACCTCAGGATGACGGGACGTGGGGAGCGCTCTGCGGCGAATGCGGTCGGCTCACGTCCCGTTACTTCACCGCGGCGACGTGAACGGGATGATCATCGGCACGCGGCGGCAATAGGCGCCGTAGGCGTCCTCGCCGAGCTCCTTCGACAGGAACACCTCTTCCATCCGGCCCTTCTGCCACATGCCGAGCGAGATCAGGATGGCGCCGAGGATCGTCGTCACCAGGCCGATCGCAACGCCGGTCACCAGCATGCCGAAGATCAGCCCGGTGTAGATCGGGTGGCGCACGATGCCGTAGGGCCCGGTGTCGATGACGCGGTGATCTTCCTTGTGGGTGATGGTGTTGGACCAGAATTTTCCGAGATGCAGCCGTCCCCACCAGGCGAAGGCGATGCCGGCGATCGAGAGGACCGCGGCGATGGTGATGCCGGTGTTGCCGAGCACCCAGAGCGGCTTCCAGCCCATCACCTCGGCAATGAAGGGCGTGTACAGGATGCCGCCGATCAGGATCGGCAGGCGATAGCGCTGCGACTCCAGCGTCATGACCTGCTTCTTGGTCCGCCCCTGCCAGAACGAGGCGCCCACCCAGCTGGCGAGAAAGGCGAGCCAGATCAAGGCCAGGAGTTCGGTCGGCCAGGTCGTGGTCCAGCCACCCCAGGCGACCGACAGAAGCTTGTTGGAATCGAAGGACATAAGGAAGGTTCTTTGGGTTGGGGAGCAGATCAGCTCGCGCGCGAGGAGAGCGCGTGATGCTCGATGGCATCGGACGCGGCCTGGCCGCCGCGGGCGAGCAGATGGGTGATGGTTTCGCGCAGCACCGGCTCGATCGGGCGCGGCGCATAGCCGAGCTCGTCACGGGCCTTGCCGATCGAAAGGTCGCTCGCGGCAAGCGCGATGCGCACGCCCTCGGCGGTGCCGTTGGGCGGACGATGCGTGATGTGATCCGAGATCTTCTCGAGCAAGATCGCGGAGAGTTCGGCGATCTTGCCGGGAACGACGACCGGATACTGCCGCCGTCCGCTCATCGCCGACATCATTCGCAGGATCTGCCCGAGCCTGACGCAATCGCCGCCGAGGATGTAGCGCTGGCCGATGCGGCCACGCTCCATCGTCAGCACCAGACCCATGGCGACGTCGCGGACGTCGACGAGATTGACCAGGAAGTCGAGATGCGGCTGCACCTTCTTCTGCAGGAAGTACCACAGCATCGCCGTCGGCGGCGTCAGATTGTGGTCGGCGGCGCCGATCGGCATGGTCGGGGTGCCGATCACGAGCGGGAAGCCGCTGGCCGCGGCCTTCGCCGCGTGATGCTCCGCAAGCGATTTCGAACGCGTATAGGCGCCGGGCATCGCGTCGGCCGGCTGCAAGGCTTCCTCGGCGGCCACGCCGTTGAGGTTGGCGTAGGGGAACAGGATCGATTCCGTCGAGCAATGCAGGAAGCGCGCGACGTTGCGCTTCATCGCAGCTGCAAGCACGACCTCGGTGCCGCGGAAATTGACGTCGTGAAAGTCCTGCTTGTTGGCGACCCACATGCCGGGCAGGCCGGCAAGATGATAGACCTGATCTACCCCGGAAACCGCAGCATCGACCGTCGCAGCGTCGAGCACCGAGCCGGGCACATACTCGACGTCCGCATTCGCGGTCGCCGGCGAGCGGACATCGAGCACACGCACCCGCTGCCCACGGGCGCGGAGCGCTTCGACCAGATGCTGTCCGATGAAACCGCTGCCACCGGTAACCAGTACGAGAGCCATGAAGTAGGTTTTGCTGTTCCGCTTGAGAAAGCTATCGGGTTGAAAGGGAGTTGGCCGGAAGAGGCGCCAGAATCGCGGCAAGGTCGCGACGGAAGCCCAGTGCAATGAATAATTTTGCCATGACAAACATCGGTCCCAGCAACAGATGCGACGGAAACGTGAATAACGAGGCTTCGCGCCCCTCAAAAACCTTGTGGCCGATGGCTTGCGCGGCGAGTCCGAGCACGACCAGGGCGGCAAAGATCGCCCACATCGTCACGGTGCTCACTTGCGCCGCAATGGTGGAGGCGATCGAGAACAGCACTATGGCGACGGCTAGAATGCCGGCCCCGAGCGCCACATCGAGCAGCAGCCAGTAGATCAGAACCGGCAAGGCCAGGAGCACCGCCAGGCTGACCTCGGACCCGAACAGCGGGACCTTCACCAGCGTCAGCGGCATCACCGCTCCGGTGAACAGCAGGAGGATGCCCACCACATGCATCGCCGTGTTCCGGGGATCGCGATGGTACTCGACATAAACGGCAAGTTGGCGTTGAAAAAAGCCACCCATCTTGGTCTCATGCAGCACGGGGTCGGGAAGGGCGAAAACAGCCTATAGCACCTGGGAGGGCAGTGCACAAACCGGCACTATTGTCGCGCAAGGCCTTGTTGTCGCGCTGTGAGACAGGTCACAAAATAACCAGAACTTCAAGGGGTTCCGCGGGCCGCGAAGTTTGCACGCTTAATGCTTCTTGGCGGGCTTTTTCGCCGCAGGCGCAGGGGCTGCTGCGGGATGCGCGGGCGCTTCTTCGGGCACTTTGGCAAAGGTCAGGATTTGCAACTGGCCGTTGACGGGTGAGGTCGGCTTGGCACGGTCGAGGAACTGCTCCTCGCCGAGACCGATCGGCTGCAGCCGCTTGGTCGAAATCTTGAACGTGTTCACCAGCACGTCGCGGATCGCATCGGCCCGGCGCTGGCTCAGGATCGCGTTGGCCTCGCGCGTCTTCGAATTGGATTCGACGTGGCCGACGATCAGAAACGTATAGGGCAGCAGCGAGGCGTGAACCAGCGCGTCGGCGATCCGGCCGACGGTCTGGTAGGATTCCGGCTGGATGATCGGCGTGTCGGCGTCGAACTGGATCTGCGCATTGAAGGCGGGCAGCTTGGCGAGATCAGGCGCGATCGGCGGCCGATTCACCGGACCCGGATCGTTCTTGATCCTGGCCTTGGCCCGCTCCATCACCTGCTGCTTCAGCGCGGGGAAGTCGACCTCAGGGGTCTCCTCGAAATGATTGAGCTTGCCGACGATATCGTCACGGGTCGGCGCGGTCTGTGCAAAGGCTGCGCCGGCGAGCAGTGCGAGGCCCAACGCGATGCCGATGCCCGCGGCGATGTGCCCGGTTGCGCGAATCATCGATACCCCGCCTCGTCGACGGCCTTCAGGCAGTTGTTGCTGATGCCCTTGGGCGTCGAGACCAGGCAGGGGATCGACTTGCTGGTCTCCTTGGTCGAGCCGCCGCAGACCTTGACGATCTCGCGCTGGCAGGCGTTCGCCACGGTGACGCGGGCGGCGACGCGCTTCTGGATGGCGTCGAACACCGTGAGGTAGTCGCTCAGGCACTGTTGGGAGAGCACGTCCCGGTTGCGGGAGAGACACTCCTTCAGGCGCGTGGAATCAGGATTGACGCCGCGGCAATTGGCGACGATTTCCGCGCCGCAGCTCCTGGCCAGGAGCCCGATCGAATCGCCAAAGCTCATGGTCTCCGCCGTCGCAAGCGACGGCATCCCCAATGCAAGCACGACTGATGTGACGAAGCCCCGGACCATGATTGCATCTGATACGGGGAAGTTCGCCATGGTCAAGGGCTGATCGCCCCCGAACCGTCAGGAGCCCGGCGAGTGCGGCGAACAGTCCTCACTCCGCAGCGAGGGGTGGCCACTCGATCAGCACCGCCGTGTGGTTCCGGAGGTCGTCGGCAAATGCCGGATCGGCCTTGAGCTCGTCCAAGGTCCGCGGCGGAGGAAGCTCGCGGCCGTCTTCGTTCAGCTCCTGCGCATAAAGCGCAACCGCCTCGGGCGCATTCTCCAGGGCCTCCTCGATATCGTCGCCGCCTGATATGCAGCCGGGCAGGTCCGGAAACCACATGCCAACGGCTTCGTCCGGGCCATTGTCCTCGATGATGGCAATGTAGTGAGGCATGCCCGCCTCACGCCCGCTGCACAAAGCTGTCCACGACCTTCTTCTCGCCGGCCTTGTCGAAGGCGATGGTGAGCTTGTTGCCGTCGATCTTGGTGACGCGGCCGTAGCCGAATTTCTGGTGGAAGACGCGGTCGGAGAGTGAAAATTCCGAGGTCGTGCCGGTGGATTTCGCGACCAGCTCGCCTTCGATCGTCAGGGGACCGCGGCGGCGCGAGGAGAAGCTGCCGAAATCGGGACCCGAAGACGACGGCGAGGAGAACGTTGCGGCTTCTTCCTCGAGGCCGCCGCTTCTGCCGCCGCCATTGCGGCCGCCACCGCGGTTGCGATTGGCCTGAGCGCGCTGCCAGCCCGGCGTCGAATAGGTCGAGCCAAAGGCTTCCATGTCGTCGAAGCGCGACGCGCCGTAGCCGCCGGTGCCGCCCCAGGCCGAGCCGCCCTTGGATTCCGTGATCTCGACATTGGCCGCCGGCAGTTCGTCGAGGAAGCGCGACGGGATCGTGGTGGACCAGGTGCCATGGATGCGCCGGTTGGTCGCGAAATAGATCATGGCTCGGCGGCGGGCACGGGTCAGGCCGACATGGCCGAGCCGGCGCTCTTCCTCGAGCCCCGCGCGGCCCTGTTCGTCCAGCGTGCGCTGGCTCGGGAACAGGCCTTCTTCCCAGCCGGGCAGGAACACATTGTCGAATTCGAGACCCTTGGCCGAGTGCAACGTCATCAGCGACACCGCGTCGTCCTCGGCGTCGCCCTCGCGGTCCATCACCAGCGAGATGTGCTCGAGGAAGCCTTGCAGGTTCTCGAATTCCTCCATCGAGCGCACCAGCTCTTTGAGGTTCTCCAGCCGGCCCGCGGCATCGGCCGAACGGTCCTTTTGCCACATCTCGGTGTAGCCGCTCTCGTCGAGCACGATCTGGGCGAGGTCCGTATGGGCGGTGACCTCGCGCTGGACGCGCCAGCGATCGAACTGGGCGACGACGTCGCGCAAGGATCCGCGCGCCTTCGGCTTCAGCTCGTCGGTTTCGACCACGGCGCGCGCCGCTTCGAACAGCGGAATCCGCCGCTTGCGGGCGTGATCGTGCAGCAACTGGATGGTGGCATCGCCAAGGCCGCGCTTGGGCACGTTGACGATGCGCTCGAAGGCGAGATCGTCGGCCGGCGAATTGATCACGCGCAAGTACGCCAGCGCATCGCGGATCTCGGCACGCTCGTAGAAGCGCGGGCCGCCGATGACGCGGTAGGGCAGGCCGAGCGTGACGAAGCGGTCTTCGAATTCGCGCATCTGGTAGGAGGCGCGCACGAGGATCGCGATCTCGTTGAGCTTCTCGCCCTGACGCTGCAGCTGCTCGATCTCCTCGCCGATGCCGCGGGCCTCCTCTTCGGAATCCCACGAGCCCGTCACCGTGACCTTCTCGCCCTCGACGTCCTCGGTGCGCAGCGTCTTGCCGAGCCGGCCTTCATTGTGCGCGATCAGATGCGAGGCGGCGGCGAGGATGTGGCCGGTCGAACGGTAATTGCGCTCGAGGCGAATGACTTTTGCGCCCGGAAAATCGTGCTCGAAGCGCAGGATGTTGTCGACCTCGGCGCCGCGCCAGCCATAGATCGACTGGTCGTCGTCGCCGACGCAGCAGATGTTTTTGACGTGGGACTTTTCGTTCGCAGCGGGCAGCGCAACATCATCATTGTCGTCATCACCGGGCCGACGCGAAGCGTCGAGACCCGGTGATCCATCCTGCAAAGAATCGATGGATTGCCGGGTCAAGCCCGGCAATGACGAGTTGGATGACGGCGCCTGCGACAGCAGCCGCAGCCACAGATATTGCGCGACGTTGGTGTCCTGATACTCGTCGACCAGGATGAATTTGAAGCGCTGCTGATACTGCCGCAGGATATCCGGGTGCTCGCGGAAGATGCGGATGTTTTCCAGCAGCAGGTCGCCGAAATCGGCGGCGTTCAGGATCTTCAGCCGCTCCTGGTAGCTCGTATAGAGCTTGCCGCCCTTGCCGTTGGCGAACATTGCGGCCTCGCCCGAGGGCACCTGCGACGGCATCAGGCCGCGGTTCTTCCAGCCGTCGATCAGCCCGGCCAGCATCCGCGCCGGCCAGCGCTTGTCGTCGATATTCTCGGCCTGCAGCAGTTGCTTGAGCAGCCGCACCTGGTCGTCGACATCGAGCACGGTGAAGTTCGACTTGAGCTGCGCCAGCTCGGCATGGAAGCGCAGGATGCGGCCGCCGATGGAGTGGAAGGTGCCGAGCCACGGCATGCCTTCGACGGCATGGCCGAGCATCTGGCCGAGCCGGTGCTTCATCTCGCGCGCGGCCTTGTTGGTGAAGGTCACCGACAGGATCTCGGCGGGGCGGGCGCGGCCCTGGCTCAGGATATGGGCGATGCGCGTGGTCAGCACGCGCGTCTTGCCGGTGCCGGCGCCGGCCAGCACCAGGACCGGGCCGTCCAGCGTCTCGACAGCTTCGCGCTGCTCCGGATTGAGCCCGGTGAGGTATTTCGGGCCGACCGAGGCGCGCGCACGCGCGGCGATGCCGCCGGCTGCGGGCTGGTGGTCGGGTACGCCTGTGATCTTGCTCGGCTCGGTCATGCGAATCATTTGGCCCCACGATGGCACCGCGGGGTGACGGGAGGGAGCCTTCTTAACAGGGATTAGCGCCTATATGGGGCGGCGGGGAGAGGTTTTCCACGTGCACGGCGGCCCGATTTGTTCCAGCGCGAGGTGCGAATTTCGCCGTTATGCGTGCCGGAACCATCGTTCCCGCGTCGAGATTGTCTGGATAGGTGGCGCGGGCAGCCGCGCCGATCGCCGACAGACATCAAGACGAGGGTTTGACCATGCTAGGCTGGGTTGTAACGTTTCTGGTTATCGCACTGATCGCCGGCATCCTGGGCTTCGGCGGCATCGCCGGCGCCTCGATCGAGATCGCCAAGATCATCTTCTTCATCGCGGTCGTCCTGTTCCTGGTCTCGGCCGTGGTCGGATTGGCCCGCGGCCGCAGGATCTAGCGCTCTCTTCACCTCTCCCGTAGGGAGAGGTGAGGCAAGCGCCGGACATCAACGTTTGACTGGCATCGCCACGCTGCGGCCGATGCCCTCGGGCTGCGTCAGGGCGCTATGGGTCCTGGCAATGCCTGCGATGCGCTGCTGGATGTCGGGCGGAAACGGCGCAACGCGCCGCGCCTTCATGTCCATGTGCAGCGACATGTTTTCGGAGGTGGCCGACAGCCAGCCCTCCGTCCCATGCCTCATCTCCTCGAACGTATGTAGCCGCTTGTCGTCGGCGGCCAGCAGCCACACCAGGATCTGCACGGGATCGCCGAGATGGATCTCGCGCAAATAGCGCACATGGCATTCGGCGGTGAAGGTCGAGCCGTGGCGCTCGTTCTTGTAGACCGGACCGATCCCGAGCTCGAGCCAGAACTCGTCGATCGCCCGGTCGAACATCACGTTGTAATAGGCCATGTTGAGATGGCCGTTATAGTCGATCCATTGCGGCTCGATCTGCATGATCGAGCTTCTGAACGGCTCGGCGGGTTTCGAAGCGGCACTCTCCGGCATGTCTCATTCCCTGGCTATGCGTCCGGTCGCTTGACTTGACCGGTCAGATGTCCTTTGCCACGGTTTGTTCTGTCGGGAGGACGATCCGTGGGTACGACCATCACCAATAATCCGCCGCGGCCGGAGCCGAAAGCCCTCGCGAGCGCGCTGGAGCAGCTTGCTGCACGCTTCGGCAACCGCCTCATCACCTCGCAGGCCGTCCGCGAGCAGCACGGCCACACCACCACATGGATCGTCAACCAGCCCCCCGACGGCGTGGTGATGGCGCAGGAAACCGCCGACATCCAGGACGTGGTGCGGATCTGCGCAAGGAACGGCGTGCCGGTCATTCCCTTCGGCACCGGCACCTCGCTCGAGGGCCAGGTCAACGCGCCCGCCGGCGGCATCTCGATCGATTTGCGCGACATGAACAAGGTGCTCGCGGTGCACGCGGAGGATCTCGACTGCGTGATCCAGCCCGGCGTCACCCGAAAGGCGCTCAACGAGCATCTGCGTGACCAGGGCCTGTTCTTCCCGATCGATCCCGGCGCCGATGCCTCGCTCGGCGGCATGGCTTCGACGCGTGCCTCAGGCACCAACGCCGTGCGCTACGGCACCATGCGCGACAGCGTGCTGGCGCTGAAGGTGGTGCGCGGCGACGGCGAGATCATCACCACAGGGACGCGCGCCAAGAAATCGTCCGCCGGCTACGACCTGACGCATCTGTTCGTCGGTGCCGAAGGCACGCTCGGCATCATCTCGGAGCTGACCATTCGCCTGCGCGGCATCCCCGAGACGATTGCGGCCGGCGCGGTCTCGTTCGTGTCAGTGCACGGGGCGTGTCAGGCCGTGATCCTGGCGATCCAGACCGGCATTCCGGTGGCGCGCATCGAGCTGCTCAATGCCGCGCAGGTCAAGGCCTGCAACGCCTATTCGAAGCTGACGCTGCCGGAGACGCCGCTGCTCTTGATGGAATTCCACGGCAGCGAGATCGAGGTCGCCGAACAGTCCAAGGCGTTCGGCGAGATCGCGAAAGACTGCGGCGGCGGCGATTTCTCCTGGACCACCAAGCCGGAGGATCGCACGAAACTTTGGCAGGCGCGCCACGATGCCTATTGGTCCGTCAAGGCGCTGCGCCCCGGCGACAGCATCGGCGTGGTCGCAACCGATGTCTGCGTGCCGATCTCGCGGCTTGCCGATTGCGTTAGCGAGACCGAGGAAGATCTCAAGCGTCTCAATTTGCTGTCGCCCATCGTCGGCCATGTCGGCGACGGCAATTTCCACTGCTCGCTGGTCTGCGACACCAACGACGCCGAGGAGATGGCGCGCGGCGAGGAGTTCATGCATCGCCTGGTCGAGCGCGCCCAGGCAATGGACGGAACCTGCACCGGCGAGCATGGCATCGGGCAGGGCAAGCAGAAATACCTCAAGGCCGAGCTCGGCCCTGAAGCGCTCGATGCGATGCGCGCGCTGAAAAAGGCACTCGATCCGCAAAACATCTTCAATCCCGGCAAGATCGTGCCGGAGGCCTAGCCTGTCGTGGTCGCGGAACTTTCCGCGGCCATGCCGGTTCCATCTGCCGAACAATTTCCGATGCCTCCATGGCGCGGCTTCTCTCGGGAGGATGCGATGTTGCGACCGGTCATTGGAGTAGCCGCTGCGGCGCTTGCCTGCGTGCTGGCGGGCGCGGCTCTGGGTAAAGGCGGACACGGTGGCGGCCATGGCGGTGGTGGTCACGGCGGCGGGCACGGCGGCGGGCACGGCGGTGGCCATTTTCATGGCGGCGGACATGGTGGTGGTCATCATGGTGGTGGTCATGGTGGTGGGCACGCGCATGGTGGCGGGCATCATGGCGGACCTCGCTTTGCGGCGGGCGCGCGACATGGCGGTCCGAACTTCGGTCAGATTCGCAATGCGGCTGTCGGCCCGGCGCATTTCCGCAATGCGTTCAATCTGCATTCCAGCGCTTTCCGCAACGGTCGGTTGATCAGCAACCCCGCGGCGCGCGCCCAGCTCGCAGCGGCGGCGGCGCTTGCCGGCTGGCATGGTGCAAGCAGCGGATGGTGGCAACATCCAGGAGGCGGTTACGGCTGGGTCGGACCGCTGTTCTGGCCGTTCGCCTACAACGATGTCTACGACTACACGATCTGGGGCGACGGTCTCGGTTTCTGGGGCTACGGCTTTCAGGACATCTATGCCGGCCTGTTCGCGCCCTATGGCTATGACGGTTTGTCAGCCTATCTGCCGTCGCGGCCGCAGGGTCGCCGGCAAGCGCGCGGCGTGGCGCTGGATCAGCTTTGCGGCAGCGATCGCCGCGAGATCGTCGGTCTGCCGATCGACCAGATTGCCGCCGCGGTACAGCCGACCGAAGCGCAAGGTGCAAGCCTCGACGAGCTCGGCAATGCCTCGATCGAAGCGGCCGGCATCATCCGCGCCTCCTGTCCGACGCAGGTCGCGGCGACGGCGCCCGGCAGGCTGGCGGCGATGCAGCAGCGCATCGAGGCGATGGAGAAGGCCATCGATCTCGTGCAGCCCGCGCTCGATAAATTCTACGGCTCGCTGACCGACGAACAGAAGCTGCGCTTCAACGCGCTCGCCGAAAACCAGCGGCGCGCGACGGATTCCGGCAGCGCCGGGACGTCGCTGATCCAGAATTGCGGTGCGCCCGCCGCGCTCGATTGGCCCACTGCCGACATCGAGGCGAGGCTTCGTCCGAGCGACACTCAGCGCGCCGCGCTGCAAGTGCTCCAGGACACGAGCGCCAGGGCCAGCGCATCGCTGAAGGCGGCGTGCCAGCCGGCCGACGTGATGACGCCGCCGGCGCGAATGGCAGCGGTCCGCAAGCGGCTCGATGTCATGCTTGACGGCGTCAAGTCGGTTCGCGCCGCGCTGGAGGATTTCTACGGCACGCTCAGTGACGAGCAGAAGGCGCAGTTCGAGGCCATCGGACCGCGTCGGACGTCCTGAACGCGTCGCGCGAGAAACGGTGATGTAAAAATCATCTCGCCGATCTCGGTTGGGCTCTCTATGCTGGGTGAGCCTGAAGCGCGGTCAATCGACGGTGGGGCGATGAAGTGGTTCGCGAGGCAGAAGCGGGCGGACATCTGGGACGAAGCGATCGAAACGCCGCTCGGCGACATCGAAGCTGCCGCGCGCATCCGCGCCATCTGCGACGCTGCGGCCCAGAGCGCCGCAGGATGTGCCCGTAGCGACAAGGGCGACAGCGCGCGCTATGAGCGCGCGGCGAAGGTCGCGATGGAGATCGCGATGAAGATCTCCGACGGCCTGATGCGCGACGACGCCGTGCATCGCATCGTCAATCTCTGCATGACGGCGAACGACCTCAAGACGGCGCGGATCCTGTTCCGCGCGATCCACACCAGCTGGATCCGCGAGGTGGCGCAGCGGGATCATCCGGCCTTGGTGCAGTAGGTGTTGCGGCATCGAAGGTACGCTCTCTCCCCGCTTGCGGGGCGCGACGAGCTTCGCTCGCGCTGAGAGGGCTGGGGAGAGGGTCTCTCCTCAACGGGACAATCCCTAGAGGAGAAAGCCCTCACCCGCGCCGGAGCCTGTCGCGCGACCCGTTGGGCGCGATCTCTCCCGCAAGCGGGAGAGGTTGGCAGCCCGCGGCACGATCGGTCTTCTACTTCGCCAGTCTGTGCACGGCCTCGTCCACGCTGTGGAAGACGTGCTCCTTCGGCAGGACGTCGAACAATCTGAACCGCTCGAAAGCGTCCTGCGCGCGCAGCGATTCCAGCCGTGCCAGCGCGACCGTGACGCCTTGCGCATTGCACGCCTTGAAAACGTCGAGCAGGATCTGGGCGGCAGTGAAGTCGATCTCGACCATGCCGCTCGCCTCCAGCACCAGCAATTGCGGCGCGGCTGTCGTGAGAACTTTCGCCACGTCGCTGCGGAAGCCCGGCGCGTTGAGAAAGGACAGCGGCGCCTGGAGCCCGATCACGGCGACGCCCGCGACACGCTCGCCGGCGATATGCGGATGCGCCGGCCACCAGATCGTGGTGCCCGGCACGCGCTCGAACTCGACGAGTCTCGCGCGCGTCGTGCTCCAGATGCCGTGCAGAAGCGACAGCACGATGCCGAGAAAGGCGCCCTGCTGGATCGGCAGCACGATGATCAGCGCGGCGGTGGCGACGATCAGCAGGAACTCGCTGAACGACTGGCGATAGATCGTCACGATCTGTTGCACGCGGATGATCCGCAGCGCCACAAACAGCAGGATGCCGCCAAGCGCAGCGTCCGGAACGTGTCGCAACAATCCGGTGCCGAATGCGAGCAGCGCCAGCACGATCGCCGCCGCGGCAAGGCCTGCGAGCTGCGATTGTCCGCCGGTTTCGGCGACGATGCCGGTGCGCGGCGGGCTGGCATTGACCGGAAACGCGCCGAACAGGCCTGACAGCACGCTGCCGGCGCCTGCGCCAAGAAAGTCGCGATCAACATCGGCGGGCTTATCGGGATCCGACGGAAACGACCGCGTCGTCGCCGCCGTCTGCACCATCACAACAACCGTGATGACGAAGGCGAGCGGCACGAGACGCACCCACAGTTCGGGTGCGAGGTCGGGCAAGGTCGGTCGTGGCAGCGTGCCCGGCACTGTGCCGACCACGTTGACGCCCTTGCTCTCGAGACCGAGCGCGACGGTGGCCAGCGTCGCGCCGACGAGGCCGATCAGCGCGCCGGGAATTTTCGCGCTGACGTTCTCGCAGATGAAGACCACGGCGAGCACGCCGAGGCCGATGCAGAACGTGATGGGATTGGTGCGCCCGACCTCGCTCGCGAGCACACCGATGCGGTCGAGCGTCGGACCACCAGGCGAGTCCAGTCCGAGCACGCCAGGCAATTGCGACACGATGATGTGGACGGAGATGCCGGCGAGGAAGCCGACCATGACAGGCATCGACAAGAGATTGGCGATGCCGCCGAGCCGGAACGCGCCGCCTGCGAGCATCATCGCGCCGACCATCAAGGCCAGCGCGATGGCAAGGCCCTGATATTCAGGTGAACCTGTCGTGGCGAGCGCTGCGAGCCCGCCGGCAAAAATCGGCGTGATCGTGGAATCGGCGCCGCAGGACAGGAAGCGATTGCCGCCGAGCAGCGCAAATCCGAGCGAGCCCGCCATGAAGGCGAAAAAGCCGATCTGCGGCGCAAAGCCGCCGAGCCGCGCGGTCGCCATCTGCTCGGGGATGGCGATCGCCGCGAGCGTCAGTCCCGCCATGAGATCGCCGGGCAAAGCATAGGACGCGAGCGATCGAAAGAGCGGCCATGAGCTTTTGGCGTCTGCGTCTTGCGGCATCGATGCTGTGTCCCCGGAAAGGCCTGAGTCTGCCGGTCAGACTACAGCATTTCCGGAAGGGGGGCAGGCCACGACCTCTCCGCAATGACGGAGGGCGAGTTTGCCCTCCGCTTCGCGATCAATAGCCTCAGTATCTGTTGCTGCGACCGTAGTCGCCGTGTCCCATCTCGCCGCCACCGCGGCCACCCATGCCCATTCCCATGCCAATCCCGACACCGATGCCGATGCCTTGCATGATGGCGGCGGGCGGCGGGCCTTGTTGAGGTGGCGCGCGCTCGACGACTTCATCCGTCGGCGGCTTACGCTTCGGCGGTGTGTCGACGACCTTGCGCTTTGACGGCGGCGGCGTGTCGTCGACGCGCCTCTTGATGATGGGCGCCACCGTCGGGTTGATCGGCGTCGATGCCGGCGGGGGCGGTGCCGAGCACGGGCAGGTCGGCGCCATCGCGACGGCGACCGGGACCGCAGCGGCGGCAACCGGTAAGGCATAGTTGCGGTTCTGCACGCGCAGCAGCAGCCGCCGCGCGGTTGCGGCGAGATCGCTGTTGTCCCAGTTCGCGAGATAAGTCTCATAGGACGCACGGGTGTTGATCGCCACCGCGCGGTCCCACGCCAGCATCTGACGTCGGCGCTCCATGACGGTGCGCAAGCGCGGCGTGCGGACATCCTGCGCGTACAGTTCGATATAGGCCTGATAGGCTTCCACCGTGTCGTCGGCGATCACGAGATCATAGGCGACCTTGGCATCCTTACCCTGCAAATCCTTGCGCCAGTCAGCGACGCTGCGCGAGGCGCTGGCGAGCGCCATCGAATTTGCGCCCGGCGCAGGCGGCTGGCCGCTGCTCTCGCCGAAGAACTTGAAGTCGGTCGTCAGCGACGAGCTTTCCCAGGGAATCTGGCGCCCGTCGGTCGACTGCGCCACCGCGATGCGGATGCGCTTGAACACTTCCTCGATCGGAATGTTCGGCTGCTTGGCGACGGTCAGGGCCGCCGTGGTGTAGGGACTGTCGATGCCATTGCCGTCCTCGGCCTCGGCGCCGGGCGAGGTCGAGTACGAAATGAACGAGCCGGGTGCGCCGGCCTTGGTGTCGACGATCGCGAGCCCGTGGCCGGCACCCGAGAGCGCAGGGAACGGGTTGTTGCGGCAGGCATCGAGCATGAAGATGCGGGCCCGCGTCGGCAGCGCGCCGAGCGTGTTGAGCAGGTCGTTTAGCCGCACGCCCTGCAGCGGAATGTCCGCCTCGCGCTTGGGGTCGAGATCGACGGGCACGAGGTAGTTCTCGCCGTCGATCTGCAGGCCGTGACCGGCATAGAACACCAGCGCTACGGTGTCGGCGCCGGCGGCGCCGACTTTGCCGGCGAAATCCGAGATCGCCTGGCGCATCTCGTTCTGCGCGAGGTTCGGGGCTGCCGTGACGGTGAAGCCGGCGTTGCCCAGCAGCTCGGCCATCCCCTTGGCATCATTGGCAGCGTTGGGCAGCTCCGGCACCGTGCGATAGGCGGACTGGCCGATCACCAATGCAAGCCGGGCTTCGGCCGCAGCATCCGTCGGCGTCATCAACTGGGTAAGCGCAAGGAGACCGGAGGCAAGGATCAAATTGCAAAGGACTGGACGGCGCATGAGGTCACCTCCACTGGCAATGGGTGCAAGGATGTCACCTTTTCTAATCGTCCGCCATTGCTCCGTCTGTGCGCTAGCTCACGTTGCAACGAGCCGCGATTGGGCAGGCGTCTGCCGGAGCCGACGTGTTGCGCCGTGCAGCGTCAGAACAGGCCGTGGTCCCACGGCGGCTCCGGCGCAAAGCGCGCGGCGAGGAAATCGATGAAGGCGCGCACCTTTGCCGGCGGACGACGGTCGGGCAGGTAGACTGCATGCACGGCAGATGACTGCACCTCCGGCTGGTCGAGCGGAAGCGCGACCAGCGTGCCGGCGCGCAAATCGTCGGCGACGATGAAGGTCGGCTGCCGCGCAAGACCAAGGCCGGCCAGCGTCGCCGCGCGCAGCGCATCGCCATTGTTGGCGCGCAGATTGCCGGAGACCTGGACGCGGATCTCGCCCTCCGCGCCGAACAGCCATTCGGCGGCGCTTGCCTGCTGCGACAGCGTGTAGCCGAGGCAATTATGCCCGGCGAGATCGGCGACGCTGCGCGGCGTGCCGTGCTTGGCGAGATAGGAAGGGGCCGCGCAGACCACCAGGCGGTTCGGCGCGAGCTTGCGCGCCACCATGCTGGAGTCGCGCAATGTGCCGATCCGGATCGCGAGGTCCCAGCCTTCCTCGGCGAGATCGACCAGGCGATCGTTGAGGCCGAGCTCGATCGTCACCTCGGGGTGACGCTCCGAGAAGTCGGCAATCAGCGGTGCGATCTGGCGTGTGCCGAACACGACGGGCACATTGACCCGCAGCGAGCCGCGCGGCTCGACGCGCTCGCGCGCGACCGCGGCGTCGGCCGTCTCCATGTCGGCGAGGATTCGTTCGGAGGATTCCAGATAGAGCCGGCCGGCCTCGGTGATCGACAGCCGCCGCGTGGTGCGGTGAAACAGCTTGATGCCGAGCCGCGCCTCCAGCGAGGCGACATGCTTGGTCACCATGGTCTGCGACAGGCCCATCGCCCGGGCCGCGCCTGACAGGCTGCCGTTCGCCGCGACCTTGGCGAAGACTTCCAGGCTGGTCAGGCGGTCGAGCATCTATTTCACTCTAGTGGTGTGAAGTATATTTCTAAAATAGCAGATTATCATTGTTCTGAGAATAGATCATAGATCGCCCAACAATGGAGACCGCCATGATCGATTCCCGTACCGCCCCCTACGCCGCGCTGGTGCTGCGTGTGACCCTGGGCGCGCTGTTCCTGGCCCATGCCAGCCTGAAATTGTTCGTTTTCACCCCCGCCGGCACCGCAAAGTTCTTCGGCAGCCTCGGCTTCCCGCCGGAACTCGCCTACATCGTCATGACAGTGGAAGTGCTGAGCGGCATCACCCTGATCCTCGGCGTCTGGACCCGTTATGCGGCGCTGGCAGGCATTCCCGTCCTGCTTGGTGCGATCTTCACCGTGCACGGTGCGGCCGGTTTCTTCTTCACCAACCCGAAGGGCGGCTGGGAATTTCCCGCCTTCTGGGCGATTGCGCTGGCTGCGCAGGCGCTGCTTGGCGACGGTGCCTTCGCGCTGCGGCCCTCGCGTGATGTCGAGGCGGCGAACGGACAGCTGAGCGTCGCCCCGTCGCGCTGATCTCATCGATCGCGGAAAATGACAGAGCTGCGGGATCCCGGTCCCGCAGCTTTTTGCTGCGTGCCATCGATCTGCGTTCGGCATTGATCCATACCTGAATTGGATCGATCTGCGGCAATCTTGCATGGACGTCGTTCGGCCGCGTTGCGGCATGATCGAAAACATCGGCAGATATAGGCATTCCTCGGCAATTCGCGCCTGAGCGCCTGCCGCTCGCGCGCGCATCGCACTTCGCGGCAAGCCTTGCCTGCTCCGTCGCTTTGGCCCTACTCTCCGCGCAACAGGCCGTGGCAACGACCGCGGCCGGCAAACAAAAAATATTGGGGAGAAACACCATGACCCTTGTGCCCGTCAGCCGTCGCACGTTCATCAAGTCGTCGACGGCGCTGACCGCCGGCCTTGTGCTCTCTCCCGCCATCATCGGCCGCGCAGAAGCTGCGACGCTGAAGCTGAAATGCTCCTCCTCGCTGCCGAACGACCCCAAATTCGCCAACGGCCGCGTCTATTACGACAACCTCGTGAAGCAGATTAAGGCCAACGGCATCGGCGAGCAGGTCGAGGTCGCCTTCTTCCCAGACAACCAGCTCGGTCAGGAGATCGACGTCATCAATTCGGTGAAGCTCGGCGTCATCGACCTCATGATCTCGGGCTCGTCGATCTCGGCCAATCTGGTGCCGCTGGTCGGGACCTACGATCTCGGCTTCCTGTTCTCGAGCTTCCCGCAGCAGACCAAGGCGTTCGATGCCGGCGCCGCCAAGCCGATCGAGGACGCGCTGCTCAAGGGCAGCAACATCCGTATCATCGCCTGGGCCTATAATTTCGGCTCGCGCAGCGTGCTCGCCAAGAAGCCGGTGAAGACGCCTGAGGATCTCGCCGGCCTCAAGATCCGCACGCTGCCCAATCCCGTCATCACCGAATGCCTGCGGCTGATGGGCGCCGCCGCGACGCCGCTGGCGTTCGGCGAGATCTACACGGCGCTGCAGGCCGGCGTGCTCGACGGTCTCGAGCACGATCCTCCGACCATCCTCGCCAGCAAGTTCTTCGAAACAGCAAAATTCTATGCGCTGACGCAGCACAATTTCTCGCCGCTCGCGGTCTATTTCAGCGACATGACGTTCAACCGCATGGATCCGAAGCTGCGCGAGGGCTTCCTCGACGCCGCCAAGAAGGCCGCGGTCGACACGCGGGCCCATGGGCTTGCGGTCGAGAAAGAGGCGCTGACGGCCCTGACGGAGAAGGGCGTGACGGTGGCCGAATGCGACCGCGAGGCCTTCAAGAAGCGTGTCGCGCCGCAGATCGAAAACTTCATCAAGGCGCGGCCGGAGTCCAAGCCCGTCATCGACATCATTCGTTCGACGCAAGCCTGAGATGGTGATGGCAGACGCCGTATCGCTCCCAAGCGGCCGCCAAGGGAGCATCGCCCTGCTGCTTCGCCTCAGCGACGCGATCGCGGCCATCTTGCTGGCCGCCGATCTCGCGGTCGTCTGCGGCTCGGTGCTGCTGCGCTTCTTTTTCAACGCGCCGGTCGAATGGTCCGATGACGTCGCGCGCGGATTGATGGTTGGATCTGCCTTCTTCGGCGCGGCCAGTGCGCTGGCGCGCGGCGAGAATGTCGGCGTGTCCTTCTTCCGCGATCTGTTGCCGGGGCGGCTGCGCACGCTGGTCGATGCGGCAAGCAGCCTGCTCGTCGTGCTGATCTCCGGCTATGTCGCCTACAACGCCATCAAGCTGGGCTCGCTGACCTCAGGCCAGACCACCGGCTCGGGCCTGCCACTCGAACTCACCTTCTATCCGATGGGGATCGGCGCGCTGTTCATGACGGTGTTCGCGATCGACCATCTCTGCGCGCGGCCGCTCCCCGATGTTGTCAGGGGGCTTGTTGCGGTCGCCGTCGTCACCGGCCTTTATCTTGCCTGGAATTATCTGTCGCCGTCCTCGGTGCCGTCGGCGGGCACCTTGATGCTGATCGGCTTCTTCGCCACGCTGTTCGGCGGCCTGCCGATCGGCTTCGCGCTGGCGCTGGCCGCTCTGATCTTCATCTGGGTCGAGGGCGCGCTGCCCGGCGTCATCTTCGCCCAGCAGATGGCGCGCGGCATCGATAATTTCGTGCTGCTGGCGATCCCGTTCTTCATCCTGGTCGGCTACCTCATGGAAGCCAACGGCATGTCGGTGCGCCTGATCGAGCTGCTGCAGCGCGCGGTCGGGCGCATGCGCGGCGGCCTGAACGTCGTGATGGTCGCCTCGATGGTGCTGTTCTCGGGCATCTCGGGCTCGAAGATGGCCGACGTCGCTGCCGTCGGCTCCGTGCTGATCCCGGCGGCGCGACGTTCCAAGCAAAATCCCGGCAGCGCGGTCGCCTTGCTGGCGGCGTCCGCGGTGATGGCGGAGACCATCCCACCCTGCATCAACCTGATCATCCTGGGCTTTGTCGCAAACCTCTCGATCGGCGGCCTGTTCATGGCAGGCCTGCTGCCCGCGGCGCTGATGGCGGCGGTGCTGATCGCCTTCTCCATCGTCTTCGGCAAGACGCCTGACAACGCCGAGCAGATCGAGCCGCAGGTGCCTGTGTCAGGCCTGTGGAGCGGCGCGATCGCCTCCTTCGGCCTGATCTTCATGATCTTCTTCGGCTTCAAGAGCGGCTTTGCCACCGCGACCGAGATCTCCGCCTTTGCCGTGGCCTATGCGCTCGTCGTCGGCAGCGTCGTGTTCCGCGAGCTCAGCTTCAGATCGGCCGCGCACAGCTTCGTGCAGGCGGCAACGCGTGCGGGGCTGGTGCTGTTCATCGTCGCCGCCGCGCAGTCGCTGGCCTTCACGCTGACCTTGCAGCAGGTGCCGCATGCGGTCGGCGATTTCATGCTGGGCCTGTCCAAGACGTCGGGTGTTTGGCTGTTCATCCTGCTCGCGATCGCCGTGCTGATCGTGATGGGCTCGGTGCTGGAAGGCGCGGCCGCGCTGATCATCTTCGGCCCGCTGCTGTTGCCGGTGGCAGTGCAGCTCGGCATCGATCCCCTGCATTTCGGCGTGGTGCTGGTGATTGCAATGGGCGTCGGCCTGTTCGCGCCGCCGCTGGGGCTCGGGCTCTACGGCGCCTGCCTGATCGGCAATGTGCCGATCGAGCAGACGGTGAAGCCGATCCTCGGCTATCTCGGCCTGTTGTTCCTCTGCCTGCTCGTCATCGCCTTCGTGCCATGGCTGAGCACCGCCTTGCCGCGCGCGTTCGGCTACTAAGGGAGTGCTGTCGTGAAAGTTCTGCTGGCCCATACGCCGGAGATGCGCCGCAATTACTATGGCGATCGCAGCCTGAACGGCCTGCGCGCCGTCGCCGACGTGGTCCTGCACGAAGGCGACCAGGTGCTCGATTCTGCGGGCCTCGTCAGTGCGGCCAAGGACGCCGACATCATCGTCGCCGATCGCATGACCGAAGGTCGCGGCGAGATTTTTGCGCAATTGCCGGGCCTGCGTGCCTTCGTCCGCTGTGCCGTCGATATCAGGAACGTCGATGTCGAGGCGGCCTCGCAAGCCGGCGTGCTGGTGACACGGGCCGGTCCCGGCTTCGTGCAGGCGGTCGCCGAGCTCGCGGTCGGCTTCATGGTCGATTTGTCGCGCGGCGTGGCGCGAGCGACGGCCGACTACCACGCCGGCCGCAAGCCGGGGGCGCGGATGGGCCGCCAGCTGGCCGGCAGCACCATCGGCATCATCGGTTATGGCAGCATCGGGCGATACCTCGCCGAGATCGCAAAAGTGCTGCGTATGCAGGTGCTGGTGGCCGATCCCTTCGCCGATGTCAGCGACAGTGCGATCCGGCACGTCGCGCTCGACGAGCTGCTCGCGGCATCGGACTTCGTCGTCTGCCTCGCCATCGCCAACGAGCAGACCGAGAAGCTGATCGGCGAGACGGCGCTGGCCCGCATGCAGAAGCACGCATTCTTCATCAATCTCTCGCGCGGCAATCTCGTCGACGAGGCGGCGCTGGCACGCGCGCTGCTGGAGAACCGCATTGCCGGCGCGGCAATGGATGTCGGCCGTGCACCCGACCAGATGCCGACGCCGGAGCTGGCAAAGCTGCCTGATGTCATCGCCACGCCGCATATCGGCGGCCTGACGCCGCAGGCGATCGAATATCAGTCGCTGGAGACGGTGCGGCAGGTCGAGGCCATCATCAAGGGCGAAGCGCCGCACGGCGCCGTCAACGCCGACCGCTGGACGCGGCGGGCTTGAAGCGTCTCTCCGTTCCCTCCCCCCTTGCGGGGGAGGGGCAGGGAGGGGGGCCACACGGGGACTCTCTCCATCGCGCAGCCAGCACGCGGCTCGACGTCCAACATTGGCACCTTTTGCTGGGCTACCCCTCTCCCCAACCCTCCCCCACAAAGGGGGGAGGGAGCGCACCTTCGTCGCGGCGCTATTGGGAGTTCATCTCGACAGCGACCCCTACAGCCTATCCACCGCCTTGAACGTCCCGTCCTTCTGGATCACCGTCAAAAACACCTTCGGTGGCGTCTCGATGGCGCGTGAGCCGACGGTGATGACGGTGCCGCTGATGTCGAAGCGGCCGACGTCGTTGATGATCCGCATCAGCTCCGCCCGCGTCGGGATCGGTCCGAGATGTTTGAGGGCCGCGGCGACAAAGCGGCCGGCGAGATAACCTTCGAGCGAAACGAAGTCCGGGGTCAGCGTCGGGTCGAGTATCTTCTGTGCGGCCTGGTAGTCGGCCACGAGCTTGAGCGAGCGATCCCACGGAAATGGCACGACCTGCGAGACGATGACGCCTTCGCCCTCGGGGCCGAGCTCTTTGGCAAGCGCGGTGGCGCCGACGAAGGAGATGTTGACGAACGTCGGCGCAAGGCCGCTGCGGTGTGCCAGCTTGATGAATTCGGCGCAGGGACCGTAGGTCCCGACCATGACGATCGCCTCGGGCTCGGCGCGCTTGATCACCCGCCAGGCCGCGCCGACGGCGCGGGTGTTGCGCTCGAAGGTGCCTTCGGCGGCGAGCTCGAGCCCGCGCCGGGCCAGCGCGTTCTTCACGCCGGCAAGGCCGTCACGGCCGAAGGAATCGTCCTGGTAGAAGATGCCGATGCGGGTGAACTTGCGGTCCTCGGTGAGGTGCTTGATCCAGGCCTCGGCCTCCGCGCCATAGCTCGCGCGGATGTTGACGACGTTCGCAAGCTTGAGGTCGCGCAGAAATTCGGCGCCGGTGAACGGTGCTATGAAGGGAATGTTCCGGGCGCTGGTGATCGGAATCGTTGCCATCGCCGTCGGCGTGCCAACCCCGCCGATCAGCGCGAACACCTTGTCGTCCTCGATCAGCCGCAGCGTCTGCGCCACCGAACGGTCGGGATCGTAGCCGTCGTCGCGGGTGATCAGCTGCAGCTTGCGGCCATGGATGCCGCCATTTGCGTTGATCTCGGTGAATGCTGCGACGATGCCTTGCCGCATGCGCTGACCGAGCAAAGCTGAGGGGCCTGCGAACGCAGCCGTCTGGCCGAACAGGATCGCGTCCGCACTGACGCCGACCTCGTCGCCGCTTGCAGCACACGTGGCTGCGGCGAGCAGTACGAAGGTCAGCATGATGCGTGTCGCTGATCGAAACAGGTTCATCAGGAAGTGTTGCCGGATGCTGGAAAGCGCGCCGAGCATAGTCGGGCAGCCTGAATAGCTCGCTAATCAGCGCTTTCGGCAGCTCCGTAGTAATCCGGGTAGAACAGGCAGGTTGCGCTGATCCGGCCAGTTCACCCGCTCACTTCGTTAACTAATCCCCGCAATGTGGGAGAGCCGGGTTCCGAAATTGTGCAGTTCTTAACCGCGTCCCTTGTCCGATTGCCACCTCGGCGGTTCAACCAGAAGTGCGGCCCGCTGCGAAGAGTGGACGGCGGCTTTACGGATGGGCGATCGCGGTCAGAATGTTCAGGGTCGGAAATGGGCTGCCGGATGGTGGCACGCCGCGCCGCTGCTCGGGCTCTATCGTCCTGCTCTCGTCGCAGCCGGCGTCGGTCTGCTGTTCTCCCTGGCGGGCGCCGCGGCCGTGGCGCGGTGGGAAGACCGCGTCAACAGGATCGAGTTCGAAAGCACGGCCGAGACCGATTCCATCGTCATGCAGAACGGCATGAACGAATATATCAGCCGGCTCGTCGCGCTGCGCACCCTGTTCGAATCGGCCAACGAGGAAATCACCCGCAGCGAGTTCGAGACGTTCAGCGCCCGGCTGTTCGAGCATCATCCCGGCATGCTGCGCATCTCCTGGCTGCCGCGCGTCAACCGCAAGGAACGCGCCGAATACGAGGCCGCCGCGGTCGCGGACGGCCTGTCCGGCTATCGCGTCAAGTCGCTCCAGGGTGAGCGTTTTGCGACTGCGCCGCAAAGCGATGAATATTTTCCGGTGTTCTATTCGACCTACCCGAAGACGTCGCCCGTCTATGGCATGGACTATGCCAGTGTTCCGGAACGCGCCGCGGCGCTCGAGCGCGCGCGTGACAACGACCGAATCGCCGGCGTTCGTGCGCGCCTCTACGATCCGCGCGGGGGTGGCCGACTGTCCTATGCTCTCGTCGCCGTTCCCGTCTACGCCAAGGGGACCTCTCGCGACACGGTCGCGGACCGGCGCCGCAATCTCACAGGCTACGTGGTCGGCGTGTTCGACCTGCCGCTGCTGATAGAGGCCATTCGTGTCACGACCGGCGCAAGCCCTGCGGTCAGCGTGAACGTGTATCCGCCTTTCACGGCGCGGATCGTCGGCCTTGAGGAGACGATGCCGGATTATTCGTCGGCACCTTCTTCGCCGCAGTCGATGCGCGACGTCGCGCGGGGCCTGCACTGGTCGGGCCATCTCAAGATCGGGGACACCGACTGGCAGGTGCGCGCGATGCCGACGGTCGGCGGTTCGCTCGAGATGACCTACGACCGCGCCGGCGCGGTCCTCACCGTCGGCATCCTGCTGACAATGTCACTGTCGATCTATCTGACGCTGGCAAGCCGCAACTCGCGGCGGCTCTCGCTGGCCAACCGTCGCGTGCTCGAGCTTGCGCAGACCGACGTCCTGACCGGATTGCCGAACCGCGCCTTCTTCCTTGCCCGGCTCGATGAGCTTAATGATCAGCTGAAGAACGGCGGCTGGACCTTCTCGATCCTGATGCTCGACCTCGACCGCTTCAAAAACGTCAACGATTCCCTTGGTCATGGCGCCGGCGATGCGCTGCTGCGCCTGGTGGCGCAGCGGCTGAAATCCGCCGCGCGCGCCACCGACGTGCTGGCGCGGCTCGGCGGCGACGAGTTCGCTATCATCCAGGAGGGCTGCGAGGATCAGCGCGCATCGTCGACCGAACTGGCCGCGCGGATCGCCAAGCTCCTCGCCGAGCCGTTCCCATTGCCGGGGCATCGCGTCGAGATCGGCACCAGCATCGGCATTGCGGTGGCGCCGGATCACGGCAGCGACCAGGAGCAGTTGCTGAAGAAGGCCGACCTTGCGCTGTATCGCTCGAAATCGGCCGGCCGCAACTGTTTCACCATCTACGACGAGGCGATGTCGGCCGAGCTCGAGGCGCGCAACACGCTGGAAGGGGATCTGCGCGACGCCATCGCGCTCTGCCAGCTCGAGGTGCACTACCAGCCGTTCCTGGATGCCGGCACCGGCGCGCGGCGCGGCTTCGAAGCACTGGTGCGCTGGCGGCATCCGACCCGCGGGCTGATCCCGCCGGATCAGTTCATCGCGCTTGCAGAGGAGACCGGGCTGATCGTGCCGCTCGGCGAATTCGTGCTGCGCCGCGCCTGCGCGGATGCGGCGGCGTGGCCGTCGGACCTGATGGTCGCGGTCAATCTCTCGCCGATCCAGTTCAAGGAAGCCGATCTGTTCGACGTCATCAACGCGGCCTTGCGGGATTCCGGCCTGTCGCCGCAACGGCTCGAGATCGAGATCACCGAATCCGTCCTGTTGGAGCGCGGCACCGAGAACCTTGCTTTCATGGAGCGGCTGAAGAGCATCGGCGTCGAGCTCGCGCTCGACGATTTCGGCACCGGCTATTCCTCGCTGAGCTATCTCACCGCATTTCCGTTCGACAAGATCAAGATCGACAAATCGTTCATCCGCAATCTCACGCACCAGCCGCGCTCCTCCGCGATCATCTCCTCGATCGTGACACTGGCGCGCGGGCTCGACATGTCGGTCACCGCCGAAGGCGTCGAGACATCAGAGGAGTTCGAGCGGCTGAAGGCACTCGGCGTCAATTTTGCGCAAGGCTATCTGTTCAGCCGCCCGCTGCCGATCGACCAGATCGAGCTTGACGGGCCGGCCGAAGGCTCGCAGCGCGACGCCGCGTGAGCGCATGCCTCGCAGCATTTGAACATCACGATGTAGAGGCATTCGCGAAATTCGCTTGACCCGGGCGCACCGAGATGGTCCGAAGGATCGTCTAGGGATGAAACAAGAAAAATGCGGCTTCCGTTCTTCTACGGCTGGGTCGTGGTTGCGGTGACGTTCGTCACCATGGCCATCGGCGTCAACGCGCGCACCTCCTTCTCGCTGTTCTTTCCGCCCATCATTGCCGAGTTCGGCTGGGAGCGCGGCGTGACTGCGGGCGCGTTCTCCTTCGGCTTCATCGCGTCCGCCGTGGCCAGCCCGCTGATCGGAAGGCTGATGGACCGTGCCGGCCCGCGCGCCGTCATGGAACTCGGCGTGGCGCTGATGGCCGGCGGGCTGCTGCTCGCGCCGCTCACGAGCCAGCCCTGGCATCTCTACGTGACGATCGGCGTCATGGTCGGCGCCGGCTCCGTGTGCCTCGGCTATTCCGGCCAGTCACTGTTCCTGCCGAACTGGTTCATCCGCAAGCGCGGCTTTGCCATCGGTATCGCCTTCGCCGGCGTCGGCATCGGATCCGTGACGCTGCTGCCATGGGTGCAGCACATGATCGAGCAGACCGGTTGGCGCACCGCGTGCACCGCGATGGGATTGATGATCCTGGTCGTGCTGGCGCCGATCAATCTGCTGCTGCACAAGCACCCCGAAGACATCGGCCTGCGGCCCGATGGCGACGGCGAGCCGGTCACGGGCGCCGCCAAGCCGGTCTCCAACATCGTCGATCCCGACTGGGCCGCGATCGACTGGACGCTGAAGCGGGCGGTTGCGACTGCGCGCTTCTGGTGGCTCGCGCTTGGTTATTTCTGCGGTCTGTACATCTGGTACGCGGTGCAGGTGCACCAGACCAAATTCCTGCTCGACATCGGCTTCAGCCCGAGCGTTGCGGTCTGGGCGCTCGGCGCTGTCAGCCTGCTCGGCATCCCCGGCCAGATCTTCCTCGGCCATATCTCCGACCGGATCGGGCGGGAATCGGTCTGGGCCATCAGCTGTGTGGGGTTTGCGATCTGCTTCGCGGCGCTGATGGCGCTGAAATACCAGCCTTCGTTCTGGCTGGTCTGGCTGATGGTGTTCACACAAGGCGCGCTCGGCTACGGGCTCACCTCGATAATGGGCGCAGTGGTGTTCGAGATTTTTGCGGGCCGCCACCAGGGCAGCATCTTCGGCATGATCATGCTCGCGGCATTGGCGGGCGGCGCGGCCGGGCCCTGGGTGACCGGCCTGCTCTATGACCGCACCGGCGACTACACGCTCGCATTTGGCATTGCGATCATCGTCGGCCTTCTCTCGGCGCTGTCGGTCTGGCGGGCCTCGCCGGGCAAGGTTCGGGCCGTGGCCGGCCGGCTGCACATGCTCCGGGCGGGAACCCGCGCCGAATAGGTTCCGCTCGCTCTGCATTAGCACGGCATTTTTCTCGGACTGTTAAGCATGTCGCGGCTTGGCCGAACCCGGGCCGGTTGCAAAAAGGTCTTGGACACCATCGGCGCGGTAGCCTTGGGCTGCTTGCCGTATCTTGCCGATGCTGCCGGGTCGAATGATGTCTGCCTCCGACTGCCCCTTGACCAGAATGCCGGACGTGCTGCGCGCCGCGCTCGAATGCGCCGACGACGGCATCGTCATCGTCGACGATGCGCGTCGCATCACCTATTTCAACGCCGGCGCTGAGCGGATCTGGAAGCTTGCGCGTGCCGACGTGCTCGGCGGAGACGCCGCCATTCTCACGCTCAAATGTCTTCAAGCCGATCCGGTCGTGGACTTTCGCGACGAGATCAGCCTCGTCAGGCGCGACGGCAGCCGGATCAAGGCCACGATTGCGCTGTCGTCGACGAGCATCGACGGTACTATCAATCACATCATATTCGCGCGCGACGTCACCGCCGAGGCCGAGCGTCGCGTCAGGATCGGGCTGCTCAACGCAGTCTCGGACCAGACCAATCGCGCCGTGATCATCGCCGACGTCGAGCACAACATCCGCTACGTCAATTCGGCCTTCACCGCGCTGTTTGGCTATACCAGCGAGGAAGCCGAGGGACGACCTGCGGCGGAGCTCATCGCCGGTTGCCATACCAACCGCAGGGCGATCGCGAAGCTCGTCAAGCGGCTCATGGCCGGCGGCCGCCGCGGCGAGGTCGAGACACTCGTTTACGACAAGAGCGGCGAGGAGATCTGGGTTTGTGCGCGGCTCGACGCCTTCCGCGACAACAAAGGCCGGCTCAGGCACATCTTCGCGCTGGTCGAGGACATCACCGAGAGCAGGCAGCTGCGCTCGCTGCAGCAGCTCATCATGAGCGCGCTCGCCGATGAGGTCCCGATCACCGAGATCGCCGACCGGCTCTGCCGCCGCGTCGAGGAGATCGCACCCGACGTCGTCTGCTCGCTGCTGCATGTCGATGCCGCAGGCCTGATTCACCCGCTCGGGGGCCCGAGCCTGCCCGAGGAGTATTCCAGCGCGCTGGACGGCATCGCGATCGGACCTGACGTCGGCTCCTGCGGCACCGCCGCCTTCTATGGCGAGCCGGTGCTGGCTGAAGATCTCGACACCGATCCGCGCTGGCAGCCTTACAAGGCCATGCCGCTCGCGACCGGCTTGCGGGCCTGCTGGTCGACCCCGGTCAAGGCCAAGGACGGCCGGGTCATTGCCACCTTCGCATTCTACTACCGCGAGCCTCGCGCGCCGAGCGATTGGCACCGGCGCATCGTCGATGCCTGCGTCGACCTCGCCGCCTTCGCCATCGAACGCAAGGAAGCGCGCGCCGAGATCGCGCGGCTGGCCTATCACGATATTCTCACCGGCCTGCCCAACCGCGCGCAATTACGGCACCTGATCACGACCGCGATCGATGCCTGTCCGACCGGCAGCCATGTCGCGCTGGCCTTCCTCGACGTCGATCACTTCAAGGACGTCAACGACACGCTCGGCCATGCCGCCGGGGACGAGCTTCTGATCCAGCTCGCGCAGCGCCTGCGCGAGCAGATCGGGCCCGAGGATATGCTGGGCCGGCTTGGCGGCGACGAGTTCGTCATCCTGCTGCCGCATCGCAATGCCGAGAGCGCCGAGCGGGTCGCGACCCGCATCACCGAGGCGCTGGCTGCGCCCCTGCGGCTCGGATCGAAGCTGATGCCGATGTCGGCCAGCATCGGCATTAGCCTCTATCCCGACCATGCGACCGATATCGACACGCTGATGCAGCAGGCCGATGCCGCCATGTACATGGCCAAGCAGGCGGGCCGCTCCACCCATTGCATGTTCAACACCGAAATGAACGGCCTGACCGAACAGCGGCTGGCCATGATCGCAGCACTCCGCCGCGCCATTGCCGAGGGTGCGCTCAGCCTGTTCTACCAGCCGCAGATCCGCAGCTGCGACGACGCCGTCCACGGCGTCGAAGCGCTGGCGCGCTGGCACGATGCCGTGCTCGGCGACGTCTCGCCGGCCAAGTTCATTCCGCTCGCCGAAGAATGCGGCCTGATCGAGCAGATCGGCCTGTGGTCGGTGCGCGAGGCCTGTCGGCAGATGGCGGCCTGGCGTCGCGCCGGGCTCAACATCCCCAGCGTCTCGGTGAATTTGTCGCCGATCAATTTCCGCAACGTCACGTTGGCCGCGCGGCTCCAAGATGTCCTCGCCGAACACGATCTGCCGCCCGATGCCCTCATGCTGGAGATCACCGAAGGCACCTTCATGCAGGACGGCGCCGCTGCGCTGGAGACGATGCACGCGATCCGCGCCCTCGGCATCGGCCTGTCGGTGGACGATTTCGGCACCGGCTATTCGAGCCTCAGCCGGCTCGCCCATCTGCCGATCCGCGAGCTCAAGATCGACCGCAGTTTCATGCGCGACATCGAGAAGGATGCCGGCGCACTCGCGATCGCTACCGCCGTCGTCCGGGTCGGCCAGGGCCTTAGGCTGACCGTCGTCGCCGAAGGCGTCGAGACCGAAGGCCAGCGCAAGATGCTGGCCGAGCTCGGCTGCGACGTCGTGCAAGGCTTCCTCTACGCCCCCGCGCTGGCGCCCGTCGCCTTCGAGCGCTGGCTGATCGAGCACTGCGCCGAGCAGGCGCGGGCGATGCTGGGGCGGCTTGAGGTCGAACCGGCGAGCGCTGTTGCGGTGAAGCGCTCGGCGTAGGAGAAGCCGATCAATGCCCGTTGCTCACGAACAAAGGCGAACGCAATCGCTGGCTAGCGGCCGTTTGTCGCCTCATTCGCTCGCGTCCCTTCGTCCTCTGCGTCGAGCACGCCGAGCCGCTCGGCGATCCTGACCAGTTCGACCACCGACTGGACCTGAAGCTTGCCCATGATCGCGCTCCGATGCGCCTTGATGGTCCGCTCGCTGCTGCCGAGTTCGCGCGCGGCATGCTTGCTCGTCCTGCCCCGGACCACGATCTCGAAGACCTGCCTCTGGCGCGGCGTGAGCGTGGAAAGCCGTCCTCGAAGCGCTTCCAGCTCGCCGTCGAGTTCGCGCGCATGGCGATGCCGCGCGATCGCGCGTGCGATAGCTCTCAGAAGATCGCTCGAGCCAACTGGCTTGATGAGGAAATCGTCCGCGCCCGCCTTGATCGCCTTCACGGTGATGCTGACATCAGGATAGGCGGTCAGAAAGATGATGGGCAGTGTCGAGCCGCGTTCCGTCAAGTGGCTTTGCAACTCGAGTCCGCTGATGCCCGGCATCCTGACATCCAGCAGAATGCAACCCTTGCTTTCGTCGGGCTGCTGCTCCAGCAATTGCTGCGCCGATGCATAGGTGGCAACGCGGTATCCGCTTGCCTCTAGAATTTGCTGGATGGCCGATAGGAACGATGCGTCGTCATCCACGACATGGACGATGCCGGGCAATGAATTCTCCTGAACGAAAAGTAGCTGCTGTGCTTGCTTTTCTTGCTGTTAGTGCAGCGTTTTCGTCCGGTCGTTGCCGGATACGTCGCTCTCGAATGGCAGTTACGTTGCGCAATCGCGAGGTGCAAATTAAATTTTGGTACAATATGCGGCGCCGGAGTTGAGTGTGTCCTTTTGACCGCAAGCGCGCGCCGCAACTGCGCCCTCACTCCTCGGCCAACCCCGTCCTCCGCCGCAAATCCGTAATCGCCCGCAGAAAACTGTCCGCCGGCGTGGTCTCGGGATCGATCAGCCGGTGCAGGCGAAAGCCGTCTTCCAGCGCCAGCACCACCGAGGCCATCCAGGGCGGGTTCAGCGTCTCGCCTTTGGCGCTGTCTCTCAACGTCGCCTCGACGATGTCGGCGATCAGCTTGCGCCGCGCCCGCAAGCGCTTGGCGAGCTCGGGCCGGCGCTTCTCGGCGCGCGCGACGAACAGGATCATCTCGATATGCAGCAGCGGCGAGCGGGCGAGGGGGTCCTGCCGGGCGCGGTCCATCGTCTTCAGCGCCGCGATGAAGTCGTCGAGGTTCCTGTGCTGCGCCAGGATCTCCATGTTGCGCCGGATCGATCGCTCGACATGGTCCTCGAGCATGGCGAAGATCAGCTCGTCCTTGCTCTTGAAATTTGAATAGAACGCGCCGCGGGTGAAGCCGGCCTCCGCCGCGATCGCCTCGATGGTGGCGCCGCCGATCCCGTCCTGCTCGAACACGCGCGCGGCTGCCTCGAACAGCGCCTCGCGCGTGTCGTCCCTGGTCGGCCTGGTTCTCAGTCTTGACATCCCTCAAGGTTAGGGCAGAATGCAACTCGATACAACAATGTATCGAGTTGATAAATCATCAGGGATGGTTACGCCGGCTCCGGAGCTGCAAACCGGCGTATCGTGTCATGCGGCAACCGACGTGAGGTCACCATGAACGAGCAAGTGCAGAGCGTCGCCAGCGATCCCCTGTTCAATCCGCTCGCGCCGGACTTCATCCGCAATCCCTATCCGCATTACGACCGGCTGCGCACGATCGACCCGATCCACGTCACGCCGTTCGGCCAGTTCGTGGCCAGCCGTCACGCCGAGGTCAGCCTCGTGATGCGCGACAAGCGTTTCGGCAAGGATTTCGTCGAGCGCACGACGCGCCGTTACGGCCCCGACATCATGAAGGAGCCGGTGTTCCGCAGCATGGCGCACTGGATGCTGCAGGCCGATCCGCCCGATCACACCCGCCTGCGCGGCCTCGTCGTGAAGGCGTTCACCGCCCGCCGCGTCGAGGACATGCGGCCGCGCATCCAGCAGATCGTCGACCAGACCATCGATGCCGTGCTCGACCGCGGCCAGATGGACCTGATCGAGGATTTCGCCTTCCGCCTGCCTGTCACCATCATCTGCGAGATGCTCGGCATTCCCGAGGACCATCGCGAGGTCTTCTACAAGAGTTCGCGCGACGGCGGGCGGCTGCTCGACCCGGTGCCGATGACGCCGGAGGAGATCGCCAAGGGCAACGCCGCCAACATGATGGCGCAGATGTATTTCCAGCAGCTGTTCGAGCTACGCCGCAAGACTCCCGGCGACGACCTCATCACCCAGCTGGTGCAGGCCGAGGAGGACGGCAACAAGCTCACCAATGAGGAGCTGACGGCGAACATCATCCTGCTGTTCGGCGCCGGCCACGAGACCACAGTCAATCTGATCGGCAACGGCCTGCTCGCGCTGCATCGCAATCCGGACCAGCTCGCGCTGTTGAAGGCGCGGCCTGAGCTGATCACCAAGGCGATCGAGGAATTCCTGCGCTACGATTCCTCGGTGCAGATGACCGGCCGAGTCGCGCTGGAGGAGATCGACGATCTCGGCGGCAAGACCATCCCCAAGGGCGAGACCGTGCTCTGCCTGCTCGGCTCGGCCAATCACGATCCGGCGGTTTATCCTGACCACCCCGAGAGGCTCGACATCGCCAGGCCGAACGTCCGGCCGCTGTCGTTCGGCGGCGGCATCCATTTCTGCCTGGGGGCCCAATTGGCGCGCATCGAGGCCGAGATCGCCATCGCCACGCTGCTGCGGCGCCTGCCGGATCTGCGCATCGACGACGTCGAGAACCCGGAATGGCGGCCGACCTTCGTGTTGCGGGGCTTGAGGCGCCTTGCGGCCAGCTGGTGATCGCCGCTATCTCGTCATTCCGGGGCGCGCCTCCTTCGGGCGCGAGCCCCCTAATGACGAGGTCACGCCCACCTGCATTAACCGCCGCGCGCAACAGTCGCTGTGACTTCGCCACACTTCCCCCTATATAAGGGGCTGTTCCGGCGCGCCTGAAGCTTGGTTTGTCAGCTTGGGTTTGACCCGGGTGCCGGCTTGGCCGAGGGGAGACCCGTGCAGACGACGCTGCTCGGATTGGCGATTGCCTTCATCTTAGCGCTGCTGGCCGCGCTGATCGGGCCTTACTTCATCGACTGGAACCAGTTCCGGCCCCAGTTCGAGGCAGAGGCGACCCGAATCATTGGCGTGCCGGTGCGCGTGGCGGGCGAGCTCGATGCGCGGCTCCTGCCGGCGCCGACATTGCGACTGCGTTCGGTCAGCTTCGGCGGCAACAACGATCTCGGGCGCTTGCGCGCCGACAAGCTCGACGTCGAGTTCAGCCTGAGCTCGTTGATGCGCGGCGAATGGCGTGCCACCGAGCTCTCGGTCGGCGGCATGGCGGCCGATCTCGGCCTCGACGCCAGGGGCAAGGTCGATCTGCCCTCCACCGCGAGCGGCACCTTCAATCTCGCCTCGCTCGCCATCGAGCGGGTCAACCTCACCGGCCGCATCGCCCTTCACGACGTCGCCAGCCGCTCGACGCTCGAGCTGATTGACGTCGGCTTCTCCGGCGACGTCCGCTCGCTTGCAGGATCGGTGCGGGGCGACGGTCATTTCACCGCCAACGGCGTGCGCTATCCGTTCCGCGTCTCCTCCGGCCCCAGCCCGGACGGCAGCGCCACCCGCGTGCACCTCAATATCGATCCCGGCGAGCGCGCCATTCTGGCCGATCTCGAAGGCGTGCTTGCCTTCGACAACCGCTCGCCGAAATTCGATGGCGCGCTGACGCTGGCCGTGCCGCCACCGAAGAAAGCAGGCGAGGCGGGGCCGACGCCCTGGAAGCTCACCGCAAAGCTCAAGGCCGATCCGGCCGGTGCCAAGTTCGACCAGATCGACGCGAGCTTCGGCGCGGAAGACAGCGCGCTGAAGGTCGGCGGCGTCGGCGACCTCAGGTTCGGCGCTTCGCCGCTGCTGCGCGCTGTGCTGTCGGCGCGGCAGGTCGATGCCGACAAGCTCGCCGGCCGCGACGATGCCGAGCCGCTGCGTATCCTGCCGGCCCTGCGCGCGGGTCTCGCGGCGATTCCGCAGGCGCCGATCCCGGCGCAGATCGAGTTCAACTCCGACCAGATCATGCTGGGCGGCCGTCCGCTCCAGAACATCACGACCGAGCTTCAGACCGATGGCCGCTCCTGGACCTTTCAGCGGCTCGAGCTGCGCGCACCCGGCATGACGCAGGTTTCGCTCAACGGCGCCGCGCCCGGCGCCGACAGTTTCAGCGGCCGCCTCAGTGTCGAGTCCTCCGATCCGGATACGCTGGTGGCCTGGCTGCAGGGCCGCAACGAAATCATCAGGCGCAGCACGCGGCCGCTCCGTCTCGATGGCAATGTGACGATCGCGGCCAATCATCTGGCCATCGACGCCCTGAAGGCCGACATTGAAGGTGGCACCGTCCAAGGACGGATCGCCTTCGTGCAAACGGGCGCGAACAAAGGCTCGCGGATCGACGCGGAGCTGAAGGCGGACCGTCTCGATCTCGATGCCGCCACGAGCTTTGTCCGCGCGCTCGCAGGTCCCCAAGGCGAGTGGCCGGAGGAGGCGAAACTTTCGCTCGACATCGGCCGCGCGATTTCGGCGGGACAGGAGCTGCGGCCGTTCGCGGCCAGGCTCGGCTACGGCCCGACCGCGCTGTCGCTGGAGCAATTGCACTTCGGCCAGGCCAGCGGCGTGACCACGGAGGCATCAGGCAGCTTTGACCGCACCAGGGCCACCGGCAAGCTCGCGCTGAAATCGTCGGCCAATTCTCTGCGCGATCTCACGGCGTTGCTGGAGCCGATCGCGCCTGCGGTCCGCGCGCGCTTCGATGCCATCCCGGCCTTGCCGGGCGCGACGCGCCTGAAGCTCGACCTCAGTCTCGACAACAACGCCGAACATCCCGATCGCAGCGATGCCCGCATCGTGCTCGACCTCGACGCGCCGCAGCTCAAGGCCGCCGCGACGTTCGCCGCGCAGCCGCAGGTCGCGGCGGTTGGCGGCCTCGACATCGAAAAACTACGGGGCAGCGACTTCACGCTGGAGTCGAAAATCTCGACGCCGCAGGCCGCCGCGCTGGCGGCGCTGCTCGGCCTCGATCGCATCGTTGCCGCCGGCGCGGGCGCCGCGCAGATCGAGGGCAGGCTGAGCGGCGCCTGGCGTCGGCCGATGCAGCTGAACGCAAAGCTCGGTGGCGGCGGCCTGGACGCGGATGCGCAAGGGAGCGTCGACTTGTCGGCGGCCGAGCCCAAAGCAAACGTGAACCTGCACGTCCGCAACGCCAATCTGGCGCCGCTGTTCGGGACCGGTCCGGCCGATAAATCGGCTCAGACTGCGAGCCTGTCCTCCCGCCTCACGCTGGCGGGCAATCGCCTGACCTTCGACGATCTCGACGGCACCGCATCGGGTTCACGCCTGCGCGGCCGTCTCGTCGTGACCCTCGATCAGGAGAAGAGCGTCGACGGCGAAGTCGGGCTGGACACGCTCGACCTGATGCCGGCGCTCGCGCTCGCCGTCGGCGCCGCCGGGCGCGACAGCGGCGAGCCGCTCAGCGCGGGCCTCATCACCGGCTGGCGCGGCCGCGTCGCGTTCCAGGCGCTGCGCGGCAACCTGCCCGGGGGAATCGAGATTCGTCCCTTCAGTGGCGCGCTCAGGGGCGACGGCCAGTCGCTCGCGCTCGACGCACTCAAAGGCAGCCTCGGTGGCGGCGAGATGACCGCAAGCCTCGATGCCCGCAACGGCCCCAACGGTCTGGCGCTGAATGCGCATCTCGATCTCAGCAATGTCGATGCGGCCTCGCTGCGCTACCGTGATCTGGCGCTGCCGAAGGGGCGCATCTCGGCGCAGATGACGCTGACGAGCCAGGGCCGCAGCGTCTCGGCGCTGACAGGCGCACTCGCCGGCAACGGTACGGTGACGCTTGATGCGGCCGAGATCAACGGCCTCAATCCGCGCGCCTTCGAGATCGCCATTCGCGCCAGCGACGGTGGCCAGATCTCCGACGACACCAGATTGCGTCAGCTGGTCGAGCCCGCATTGTCCGCGGGGCCGATCGCGGTCGCCTCGGCGCAGATCCCGTTCACGATCCGCGACGGCCGCCTGCGCGTCGGCGCAACGCCGCTGGAAGCGAAGAACGCCCATGCCATCGTCTCCGGCGGTTACGACATTCCCGCCGACCAGGCCGATATCCGCGCCAGCCTGACCCCGATCATGACCGGTCTCTCCGGCGCACCGCCGGAGATCCAGCTGTTTGCGGCCGGACCTCCCGACAAGCTCAGCCGCACCGTCGATCTCACGCCGTTGTCGTCGTGGCTCGCGGTGCGCACGATCGATCGCGAGACGCGACGGCTCGATGCCATCGAGCGTGGCGAGCCGCCGCCGGCAACCGCCGCGCTGCCGACGCTGGTCTCGCCGGAGCCTGAGCCGTCGCCGACCGAGGTGCCGATGCCCGGCCGCGATCCGCGCCGCCCGCCGCCGAAGGCGAAGCTGGAGCCCAAAGCCGCACCGACGCCGAAGCCGCCGCTGGCCGCGCCCGCCGCGCCGAGCCCGCCATTGGCGAGCCAGCAAGTCGCCCCCTTGCCGCCGCCGATCGAGGTGCGGCCCGCTCCGGGCCCACCCCCCGCAAAGCCGCGGCCGAAGCCGCCGCTGGTCCTGACGCCGCAGAACCCGTAGTTGATTTGGCGAGCTCGAGCCCCGGGCTCCTCTTACCTCTCCCGCTTGCCGGGAGGTATGTCTCCGCGACTCCAAAATCGTAGGGTGGGCAAAGGCGCAGAGCGCCGTGCCCACGAGACCGTTGGTGGGCACGCTTCGCTTTGCCCACCCTACGCTACTGCAGTCGCATCCGGCGCCATTCTCCGGCAAGCGCGAGAGGGGCGCACCGTCTCATTACTCGCCGGTCACCACAATCCCTCGCATTTGAACGAATTTTCGTCGGCAAAACTGATGCGACGGTTTTACTGGATTCTCGCGTTTGTTCCCTAGCGTTGGTCCCCAGAGGAATCCGGCGTCCTGCCCGCATCGGCAGGATCGCTCGCCAGCAACTGGACCAAGAACTGGGGTTATCGCGATGGATGGGGCGAAAACGCTTCTACAGGATCTGGACGACGCAATCGCGCGCGGCACAGACGAGAGCCGGGCAAAGGCGTTGTGGCATGCGACTGATCTTCTGATCACCGGTCGCTACGTCGACGACGAGATCAGCATGTTCGGCGAGGTCATCGGCCGGCTTGCCGATGAGATCGAGGTCGCCGCGCGGGCGCAGCTCTCCGAATTGATGGCAGGCTGCGATCACGCGCCGCTCAACGTCATCGAGAAGCTCGCGCTGGACGACGAGATCGCGGTCGCCGGCCCCGTGCTGCGCGACTCCGTCAGGATCGGCGAGAAGGTGCTGGTCGAGAGCGCCATGACCAAGGGCCAGGCGCATCTGCTCGCGATCTCCCAGCGCGAGGCGATCGGCGAGGCCGTGACCGACGTTCTCGTCAAGCGTGGTAACCAGGAGGTTGTCACCTCGGTCGCCAGGAACGAGGGGGCGCGCTTCTCCGGCTCGGGCCTGCTGCACATGGTCCGCCGCGCCGAGGGAGATTCGATTCTTGCCGAGCAACTTGGTCTGCGCAAGGACGTGCCGCGCCACGTCTTCCAGCAGCTCATCTCCAAGGCGTCGGAGGACGTCCGTCGCCGGCTCGAGACCGAGCGCCCGGAGATGATGTCGCAGATCCAGAGCTCGGTGACCGAGGTCACCGGCGACCTGCAGTCGAAGTTCGGCCCGTCCTCGCGCAGCTATTTCGTCGCCAAGCGCGTGGTGACGACGCAGTACCGGCAGGGCAACCTGAACCAGGTCTCGATCTCGAACTATGCGCGCCAGCATCGCTTCGACGAGGTCCAGATCGGCCTGTCGCTGCTGTCCTCGCTGCCGGTCGACGTGATCGAGCGTGCGCTGATGGATCGTAATCGCGAGATGATCCTGGTGCTGTGCAAGGCGCTCGACTTCTCCTGGGACACGACGATGTCGCTGCTGTTCCTCGGCGCCAAGGATCATCTGATCACGGCGCGCGAGCTCCACGACAATGAGCGCGATTTCAGCCGGCTCAAGATCGAGACCTCGCGCAGCATTCTGAAATTCTACCAGTCGCGCAAGAACAACGCCGGCGCCGATCCCGCCACGGGTCGTCAGCCCGAGCTCCAGGTCCACTGAGCGGGACATCGAGGGAGTATTTGCAATGTTGCCTCAATTCGGCACCGCGATTCGCAAGAACAAGAGCCTCGCCAAGACGCTTCCCGCCGAGACGGGCGGGGCGGCTCCGGAGAAGGCCACGGTCGACGCCGCTTGGCTCGTGCTGGAAGCCGCCAACGATCTCGGCGACCACGCCGCGATCGAAGCCTGCCGCCGCGTTATCGACGCCGAGCTGAACGGCACGGTCGCCGCCAGCGCGGATACCGATCTGGTGGTGGGTTATTTCAGGTAACGACGTCAAGCTCACCCCTCACAGTGGCGCGAGCTATCGTAGGGTGGGCAAAGCGAAGCGTGCCCACGACTTTCTATCGTAGCGCCGGATTCGTGGGCACGGCGCAAGTGCGCCTTTGCCCACCCTACGATCTTCAACGGGCGGGGATTGATGAATCGGCCGCGCAATCAGCCACAGTTCCAGATCGCGCCGATCGGCGTCCGTGTCCAGCACGGACCGAAGCTGCCGCCATTGTAGCGCGAGCCGCCAAACCCGGGTCGGCCGAAATAATGCCATTCGCCGTCGAAGAAACGGTAATAGGCCGGCACCGGATCGATGTACCAGGGGCGCTGGTTTTCGCGCGCGTAACGACGAAAGCCATTCTTCTGCATGAAGATCGGCTGGGTGTTGCTGAGCGGCTGGCGATAGCCCGGCAGGAAGCCGTAGCCGTGCCAGCTTTGCCTGGGCTTTTTCGCGACGGCCTCGGCAGGCACGATGGCCGGCAGCAGCGACAGGATGACAGCAACGAGGGGACAGAGAAGGCGTGACATGGTCAGACCATAGACAGCCGGTCGCGCGAACGCCATTCAAATCCGAGTGGGGATTGTTGCAGGCGTGGGCCAGAAGCAGTCGTCGTACCTCGACCTGTGGCAGCAGTATCAGTGGGTGCGGAAACTGTTTAGCCTCATCCTGAGGAGACCGCTGGAAGCGGTCGTCTCGAAGGACGAGGCGTGCACGCAGGTCGCGCAACGAGCCCGTATGCGATGGCCCTCGGTTGCGAGGGACTTTGCCGGTTTCGGCGGTCTCTCGCCATAGCGACGTCCCTTGTTTGTTTCAGCGCGTAGGAGGGGTTGAGTTCTTGCGAAACCCATCATTGCATACGAGTGTGTTGCAGCGTGATGGGTTTCGCAGGGGCTCAACCCGTCCTACAAACTCAAACCATCCTGTCCACAGTTCGACCGAAACTTCCTGATGCCGTTGGAGAGCTGGCGATGACCACTATCTCTTGGATCGACCTCGTCGAGAGCAATGCCACCGAGTTTGGCGAACTGGTGGCGGGCATCGATCCATATCTGCCTGAGCTTCCTGCCTTCTTCGATCATAGAGGAGACGGCTCATGGATTGAAGACTACGTCACATTCATGCTTGAGCTACTCAAGGGCCAGGTGGGCTTTGTAAAGTTTCAGTCCGCATATTTTGAAGCCTGCGGACTAAGGGGCCTGACGGCACTGTCGGCCGGCATTGGACAGGCGAAGGCCAACGGGATGGCGGTCATTCTCGATGCCAAGCGAGGTGACATCGGATCGACTGCAGCGGCCTACGCCCGGGCCTATCTCACCCCGGCCTCAGCCGGTGGCAGCGGCGACTTTGAAGTCGATTGCCTGACAGTCGCTCCATTCATGGGCCCGGATACGCTGGAGCCTTTCGTCGATTGCTCGCGTAGCTACGGTAAGGGTCTGTTTGTTCTCTGCAGAACATCGAATCCGGGCGCAGGTTGGCTTCAAGACAAGGTGGCAGGGAACAGGCTGATCTCTGAACATGTTGCAGACTTGATCGCCCATATTGGGTCTCCGCAGGAGGGTGCGCAGCGTCTGAGCGCGATTGGCGCCGTTATTGGTGCAACGGCTGTTCATGAGGGCAGGCGGTTGCGGCAGCTCATGCCGCGATCGATCATACTTGCACCGGGGCTGGGCGCGCAGGGCGCGGATGCCGCCACGATCGGCGCCCTGCGCGGACAATTCGATGGCGATCTCCTCCTCCCAGTTTCGCGTGGTCTTTCGGCCGTCGTCGATCGCAATCTTGATGCAGACGCGTATCGCAATCTCGTGCTGGAAAGAACCGCTACGTTCAAGCTCCTATCCACGCGACGCAGCGGCCTTGCCCGAACGAGCGCGTGACGCTTTAACGCCAAGGGCGGACGCGATGCGATTGATCGCAGTCCGTAGCATCACAAAAAGGCCCCGCCGAAGCGAGGCCTCCTTGTCTCACGGTGCAGGCACCAACTAGTCGTCGTCCCAGTGGTGACGGCGGATCACAACGCCGCGATCGTAGTCGCGATCATGGTGGTACCAGCCATGATGCCAGCCGCGATCATGCTCGTAGATGCGGGCACGCGGACCGTAATAGTCGTCGCGGTCGCCGCCGACATAGACGCCGAAGCCGGCCGCGTTGGCGATGGTGGGGGCACCGATTGCGAGTGTCGCAACTGCCGCAAGAGCGTAAGTCAGCTTCCTCATCTGTTCCTCCTCCTTCTGCATCGTCGGTTCGTCAACGGATGCCGCCGCCGCCTGTTGCAGGAACTGACAAGAAACTTTCTTGAATGGGTGTTCAGGTTTCACGCAGGCCATCGTCAGAAAGCCAAAAACATATGTTGCGTTGGGATGAACTGGAACATTTGTATCGCGTGAGCCAAAGGTCCAACATGTCGGAACCGCCTTCGATCCTGGTCGTGGAGGACGAATATCCGCTGCAGGGCGTGCTCGAGAGCGTGCTGGCGGATGCAGGCTTTGCCTCCGACATCCTTGCGTCCGGCGAAGAGGCGATGACGGTGTTCCTCGCGCGCGGCAAGCGTCACAAGGCGCTGGTGACCGACGTCTATCTGAGCGGCAAGCTCAATGGTTGGGATCTCGCGCGGAGAATGCGGGAAAAGGACCCGGCCCTTCCGGTCGTGTACATCACCGGCGGCGCGGGTGCTGCATTGTGGAAGTCACAAGGCGTGCCCAACAGCCTGTTGCTGGAAAAGCCGTTTCATCCCGAACACCTGGTTGCGGCGCTCACGAGGCCGTGAGCCGCCGGCATATCATGCGTCATCGCCTGATCCGATAGATCACGACGTCCTCGCCGTGATGCGTCGTGTGTTTCTCCAGTGCATAGCCTGACTTCTCCAGCACGCGCCGCGAGACGCCGTGCGCGACAGAGACGAGACCGATCAGGGACGGCAGCTTCAGCTGTGACAACCCGATGTCGGTCAGCGCGGTCGCGATCTCGCTGGCGAGCCCCTGGCCCCAGAGGTCGCGCCTGAACGTGTAGGCAATCTCGATCTCGTCGACGCCGTCTATGAGGACGTGCCGGATGCCCGCCCGCCCGGCGAATGCGCCATCCTTGGTGCGGAGCGTCCACAGCCCAAAGCCGTGCCGGTCCCAATGCGCCACGTTGGTCGCAACATAGGCCTTCGTGACCTCGGCGGAACGCACGCCGCCGAGATAGCGGGAGACATCGGGGTCGAGGTGGAGTGCGACGAGGTCGGCGAGGTGGCCCTCGCGCAGTTTCTCGGCGCTCAATCTGTCGGTGCTGAAACGATCCATGGCGACCAACGTGTCGATTGCCCGCGTCAGACAGTCAAGCGCGGGGTTGATCTGGATCAATCGCGAAGATTACGGCCATATGACAACCAGCGCTGGGGCGGGTGGCAATCGATGGGTGCAATGAATCCGACCTGGTACGTCACCTTTGAAAATCGAAAGAGCGGACTTTTGCCGAGGCAGCGGAGCCCGCGCGAGACAATGACATTTGCAACCGAGGATGAAGCCAAGCAGTTCGCGCGCGAAAAGTTCGACCAGGGGCTCGCCGTGTTTGCAGGAACGATCAATCCCCACGTTCCCAGACGGCTCATTCCCGCGTCCGACATCCAGGCATGGCTCGCCGATGACAGCGATGGTGCCCCGTCGCGAGGAATCCTGCAAAACGAGTAAGCACGGTATCGTGCACTTCGATATCGCTTGGGTGTTGCCATTTTGATACGGGCCAAAACACCCCTCGCGCTTAAACTTCAGGATGTTCGTGGAACTTATGCACGCCAACCTGCATAAGGGCCGGTTTTTTTGAACGGTCGAGAATTGAGAAAAAGGGGACGAAACGATGAAAAAGCTCTCAATGGCGGCGATCAGCGTCGCGACGCTGAGCCTGGCAGCTCCGGCCATGGCGGCCGACATGGCTGTCAAGGCGCCGCCGCCGGCACCGGTGGCGACAATCTACAACTGGAGCGGATTTTACATCGGCGCCAATGGTGGCTGGGGGCAAAGTCACAATTGCGTCGATTTCCTGACGCCAGCGGGAACAGTTGCAGGTGGTTGCGCTGATCGCTCCGGTGGCGTGTTGGGTGGGCAGATCGGGTATCGATGGCAGACCAATCAATTTGTGTTCGGCCTCGAAGCACAAGGCGATTGGGCCGATCTCAAGCGCACGCGGGTGACCCTGATCGATCCACTGGTCTCCACCACGGGCAAAACCGATGGCATTGGCCTGTTCACGGCCCAACTCGGCTGGGCGTGGAACGCGTCCTTATTCTACGTCAAGGGCGGCGCCGCCGTGACGCACAACCGCTTTGACGTCTTCAACAACGTCACCGGTGTCGGGCTGGCCTCCGCAGGCCACACCCGCTGGGGCGGTACGGCTGGTGTCGGCTGGGAATATGGCTTCGCGCCGAACTGGTCGTTCGGTATCGAATACGATCATCTCTGGATGGGGCGTGACAACACCACCTTCGCCGGCTTCGTCACTCCTGGAGGGGTCACCCTCCTTGGCGACGGCGTCAAGCAGGATGTCGATATGGTCACGCTTCGGGTGAACTACCGCTTCGGTGGCTTCAATGCGCCGGTCACCGCCCGCTATTGAGCTTGCGTTCTCCCAGTGACCTCGGGCCCCGGCATGTCCGGGGCCTTTTTTTGCCGGAGATAGCGCTAAGCGCGTGCACGCGCTGCCGAGGCTCCGGGCGCCGGCGGTTATAACGGCTGGATCGATGACGCCACTCGCAAAGGCATCCTCTGCGTGCCCGGTCCGATGATCAAGGGCCGCGACGGCATCATGTATGTTTGAAAGAAGCCGAGCGAAATCAGCATCGGTTGGAGCGCTTGGTGTCCTTTTCGCGCCCGAGGTCTGACGTCACCGCGCTCAGCGCTGCCGCCAGTTCCTCGATATGGTAGGGCTTCGGCAGGATCTGGATCCCCGCCAATTCGGCCTCGTGAACCGCGGCCTCGGAGTATCCGCTGGTCAGAAGCACGGGTATGTCGCTTCGCCGCCGTCTGATTTCGCGGGCGAGCTCCACGCCATTCATGCCGCCGGGCATCATGATGTCGGAAAAGACGAGGTCGACCGTCCGGCCGTCGGCGAGAGCGCCGAGCGCGGCGGCGCCGCTCGCTGCGTGGGTGACCTCGTAGCCGAGGTCTGCGAGCATCTCGCTCACCAGGGCGGCGACCTCGTCGTCGTCCTCGACCAAAAGAATTCGGCCGTGGGTGCTTTTCTTCGGCCGTACCATGTTCAGATCCACGAGGTGCAGCTCTCGGGAGGGAACATTGTGCGATCGCGGCAGGTAAAGTTCGATGCTGGTGCCTTTGCCGACCTCCGATCGAATACGGACCGTCCCCCGCGACTGTGTCGCAAATCCGTGGACCTGGGCGAGCCCGAGCCCCGAGCCCTTTCCGACCTCCTTGGTCGTGAAGAACGGCTCGAAAACGCGCGACAGGATTTCCGGCCCCATGCCGACACCCGTGTCGATGACCGACAAGCGCACAAAGTCTCCCACGATCTGCTCGTCCTTCAGATCGGGAAGGTTTTCCCCGCGCACGATGATCGTGCCGCCATTGGGCATGGCGTCACGGGCGTTGACGGCGAGGTTGAGGATCACGAGCTCGAGCTCGCCGGGATCGACCTCGACAGGCCAGAGCGTGTCCGGAAACTCGAACTCGACGTGGACGTCGCCTCGCAGGCTCCGATCGAGCAATTCGCGCATGCCGCCCATCTGCGCAGCGACATCGACCGGCTCTGGCCGGAGTGTCTGCCGGCGAGAGAAGGCAAGAAGCTGCCGGGTCAGGCTGGCGCCGCGCTGCGCCGCCTGAACCATTCCATCCATGAGGCGACGACGGCGGCCCGGATCGGTCTGACGGTCGAGCATGTCGAGGCCCCCGGAAATGACCATCAGCAGATTGTTGAAGTCGTGCGCGACGCCGCCGGTGAGCTGGCCGATAGCCTCGATTTTCTGAGCTTGGCGCAGCGTCTCCTCCACGCGTGCGCGCTCCTCCATTTCCAGGCGTAACTGCTCATTGGCCTCCGCCAGCGCGCGCGTCCTCTCGACCACGAGTTTCTCGAGCTGCTGCGCGATCTGCTCGCGCGCGGCGAGCAGCGCCCGGATCTCATATTGGCGTCCCCGGGCGCGCAACGCCGACTGAACGGCGCTCGTCAGCGTCATCGGCTGCACCGGCCGTTCGAGCAGCGAAACGTTGCGAAGCAGCGAGACAAGGCTGCGGCGCCACGCCATGACCGCCGGCTGTTCACGGTGGCTGGTCAGCACGACGAAGGGCAGATCCGACCAGGGCGGCTGGCTCTCGATCCATTGTGCCAGCGGCACCGTGTCTTTGCCGAACAGGGCTTCTTCGGCCACGAAGACGGCGCCGACACCGAGCGCCATCTCGCCGACAAGTTCGGTCAGGTTGCGGCAGTTGATCGCGTCCAGATTCGAGCTACGGAACAGCTCGACCGATGCAGGCCCGTCGCGCCCGATCGGAGCAAAGACGAGAATCCGCTGATCCGGCGCGGCGCTCATGCAGCGGTCTCTTCGGACATCCCCGGACCGGTATAATGCGGTGTGCCGGAAAAGATGCCGGTGAAGTCCTTGAGTGGCGGACCGAGCTTGATGCCGCTGCTGGTGAGCCGAAACTCGCGGATGGTATGCTCGTGATTGCCGCTGCGCTTTTTGACGACCGACAGAGCGCGCCGGACCGTTCCGCCGACTTCGAAATAGCGGAGCATCAGCACCGAATCGCTCAAATAGCTGATGTCGAGGCTTGTGTCGGTCGGGCCCACCAAGCCATGCTGGGCAAGGATGAGGATGGTCAACACGCCTTGCTGGGCGAGATAGCTGAGCAGCTCGTGCATTTGCAGGATGAGAAAGCGTTCGTCCGGCATCGCGTTCAGATAGCCGTTCAGGCTGTCGATGACGACGATTCGGGCATTGTCGCGCTCGACGCTGTCCCTCACATTGGCAGCGAACTCGCCGGGCGAGAGCTCGGCCGGATCGACTTGCTGGAAGCGGATGCGGCCTGAATCGATATGCTTGTCGAGATGCAGCCCCAGCGTCCTGGCACGTGCTTCGACCGTGCCGCGGCCCTCGTCGAACGCGAAGAATACGGCATGCTCGCCGCGATCCGCCGCCGCGATCGCATAGGTCAGAGCCACCGACGATTTACCCACGCCGGCCGCGCCTATGAGAAGGGCGTTGGTGCCGCGCTCAAGACCGCCGCCCAGAAGCTGATCGAGCTCTGCGTTGCCGCTCGGCGTGAAATCTCCGGTGAATGACTTGTGGTGTTCGGCGGCCACGAGCCGGGGAAAGATGGTCAGCCCGCCCTGTTCGATGATGAAGTCGTGATAGCCGCCGCGAAAGCGGATGCCGCGCATCTTGATAACGCGAAGCCGGCGCCGCTCCGCGCCGTAATCGATTGCGAGCTGCTCGAGCATCACGACCCCGTGGGCGATCGAATGCAGTTGCAAATCGTCTTGAGCGGACGACAGGTCGTCGAGCAGGACGACGGTGCAGTTGCGGTTGGTGAAGAAGTGCTTCAAAGCCAGCACCTGACGCCTGTAGCGCAGCGGGTTCTGGGCCAGGAGGCGAAGTTCGGACAGGCTGTCGAGCACCACGCGGGTCGGGTTGATCCGCTCGACCTCCTTGAAGATCACGCTGGTGGTCTCGCTCAGCTCCACCTCGGCCGGATGAAATACGGTGAGCTCGCGGTCCGGATCGAGCGTCGTTTCCGGCGGGACGAGCTCGAAGATGTCGACGCCCTCCAGCGTCCATCCGTGTCGCTGCGCGACGACAGTCAGTTCACGCTTGGTTTCGGAGAGCGAAATGTAGAGCACGCGCTCGCCATCGCGCACGCCGCGCAGAAGGAATTGAAGCGCGATCGTCGTCTTGCCGGTCCCGGGTCGTCCCTCATACAGATACATCCGGTTGGCGTCGAACCCGCCGCCGAGGATGTCATCCAGGCCATCGCTGCCGGTCGAAATTCGCGGCAAATCCGAGGGATTGCTGCCTGAAGCATTGGGCGAACCGGTCAATTGAAACCTCTATACGCTCTGGAAAGGCCGCTATTGCCCCGAGCCTCCACGAGGCGAGTCAGGAAAAAAGGTCCGCAATAGGAACTCGCTATCAGCGATCGAGTTCCCGGCGGCTCCTCATCCGATCCCGGCACATAGGACGCGAACAGCCCAGGCAGGGTCGGTTCACAATTGCACACAAGCCGCTTTGGCAGCGTTGGATTTAGCGGGAGACGTCGGGATCGGGATGCGGTGCGACGAGAGTCGAGGTGTCCTCGCGCAGGCGCCCGGCGAGCAGCCATGTCGTGCTGAAGCTATTCATGGCAGCAGATGCTTGTCGGGGATGATGGCATCTTGCCATTGTTTTGCCCGATGGGTCAACGGATTTTCCGAAGTGCATAGTCCGTAGCCCGGATGGAGCGGAGCGCAATCCGGGACCGGCGGGGAGCCGTGCGAGGAATCCCGGATTCGATTTCACAACCCCGTCTACTGTGCATGGGGTTGTTTTCGCGTTTTGGTTTACGAGGCGCTAGCCGGCGCCGAGCGCGACCGCGACATTGTAGGTCAGAAGGCTCGCCGCATAGGCCAGCACCAGCATGTAGCCGAAGGTCGCCGCCATCCAGCCCCAGCTTCCGGTCTCGCGCCTGATGACGGCGAGCGTGGAGGCGCATTGCGGGGCGAAGATGTACCAGGCGAGCATCGACAGCGCGGTGGCGAGCGACCATTTGCTCGCCAGCACCTGGCCGATCTGCTCGGCCGCTTCCTTGCCGCCTTCGATTGCATAGACGGTGCCGAGCGCAGCAACCGCGACCTCGCGCGCCGCCATGCCCGGGATCAGCGCGACCGCGATCTGCCAGTTGAAGCCGACGGGCGCGAGCAGCGGTTCGATCGCCTTGCCGATGATGGCGGCCAGGCTGAAGTTGATCGCGGGCTCGCTCGCGCCCGCCGGCGGCTGCGGGAAGGAGGCCAGGAACCAGATCAGCACCATCATCGAGAAGATCGTGGTGCCGGCGCGCTGCAGGAACATTTTTGCGCGGGTGAAGATGCCGATGGCGATCGATTTCAGCCTGGGCACCTTGTAGTCCGGCAGCTCGAGCATGAACGGCGCCGGCGCATAGTCGCGCAGCATGAAGAATTTGATCAGGAACGAGACAACGAGCGCGCTGGTGATGCCGGCGGCGTAGAGGCCGAACATCACGAGGCCCTGCAGGTTGATGAAGCCCCAGACGTCCCTGGCCGGAATGAATGCCGAGATGATCAGCGTGTAGACCGGGATGCGCGCCGAGCAGGTCATCAGCGGAGCGATCAGGATCGTGGTCAGCCGGTCGCGCTTGTTGTCGATGACGCGCGTCGCCATGATGCCGGGAATGGCGCAGGCAAAGCTCGACAGGAGCGGAATGAAGGCGCGGCCGTGCAGGCCCGCGCCGCCCATGATGCGGTCCATCAGGAACGCCGCGCGCGCCATGTAGCCGAAATCTTCCAGCAGCAGGATGAACAGGAAGATGAGGATGATCTGCGGCAGGAACACGATCACGCTGCCGACGCCCGCGATCACGCCGTTCTGCAGGAAGCTCTGCAGCAGGCCGTCGGGCAGGGTGGCCTGCACGAGCGCCCCGAGCGCGTCGAAGCCGGACTTGAGCAGGTCCATCGCGGGCTGCGCCCAGGCGAACACGGCCTGGAACATCACGAACAGGATCAGCGCCAGCACGATCAGGCCGCCGACCGGATGCAGCACGATCGCATCGATCCGCGCGGTCAAGGTGTCGGGTCTCGCAGGCAGGCTGACGCAGTCCGAGATGATGCGGTCGGCCTCGCGCTGGGTTGCGCGCAGTTCGGAGACGCTGAGTGCGCGCCAGCTGTTTTCCCGCGGTTCGGCGGCGAGCCTGGCGGAAATATCGTCGGTCAGCTTCAACAGGTCGGCGGTGCCGCCCTTGCGCACCGCGATCGAGGTGACCACGGGCACACCGAGCTCCTTGGCGAGCCTGACGACGTCGACCGAGATGCCGCGGCGGCTCGCAATGTCGAACATGTTGAGCACCAGCACCAGCGGCCGGCCGGTGCGCTTCAGCTCGAGCAGCAGGCGGATGGTCAGGCGCAGATTGGTGGAGTCGGCAACGCACAGCACGAGGTCGGGCACGATCTCGCCGGAAGCCTTGCCCAGCACGAAGTCGCGGGTGATCTCCTCGTCCGGGCTGCGGCCGCGCAAGGAATAGGTGCCGGGCAGGTCCACGATCGAGACCTGGCGCCCCAGCGGCGTGACGAAAAAACCTTCCTTGCGCTCGACGGTGACGCCCGGATAGTTCGCGACCTTCTGCCGGCTGCCGGTCAGCGCATTGAACAGCGAGGTCTTGCCGCTGTTTGGCGTGCCCACCAGGGCGAGATGCAGAAGGGGTAATTCCATGGAATCGGATTTCCGGTCGCGTGACTCAAGCGACGATGATGGCCATGGCCTCACGGCGGCGCACCGCGATGGTGATGTTGTCGACACGCACGGCGATCGGGTCGCGCCCGACCAGCCCCTCGTGCAGGACCTCGACCCGGGCGCCCTCGACGAAGCCCAGCTCGATCAGCCGGCTCTCGAGCTCGATATCCGAGAGAGCCGAACCCGCCTCCTTGGCGGCGAGGTGCTGAATGACGCCGGTGTAGCCGCGCTGGGCCAGGCCCAGCGGCATCTCGCGGCTCATATCATGAGTGTCGGTCATGCCCTGTATTTTCAACGCAGGGCATGCAGGTCAAGCGCGCGCGCCCGTGGAAACTGCACCTTAGAGCGATTTTAAAGTGCAGATCACGAAAAGCGTGGCCAGGCGGTCGCTATTGCGCCGGGACCTTGTCCGGCTGCATGGCGCGGCTCTTGAAGTAGTCGAGCACGAACAGGCGGATCGCCGAGGACAGGTTACCCTGCTGGCGGGCGCCGTCGATTTCTCCGACGAGCTCGGACAGCGTCATGTTGCGCAGGCCCGAGATCTCCTTCATGCCGTTCCAGAACGCCTCTTCCAGGCTGACGCTGGTCTTGTGGCCGGCGACCACGATCGAACGCTTCACCACGGGCGACTTCATGGCTGCTCCTCGCGATCGATCCGGTGCTGGTCCAGATGCGCCTTCGCCTGGTCCGCCTGCTTCGCCTCCGCCGATCGCTCGGCCTTCGTGCGGCCGAACTTCGTTCGGTTGGCGTCCGCCTGCTTCGCCGAGGCTTCCCGCTCGGCGCGCTTCCTGAAACGATTCAGGTTGATGACGTTCCCCATGCCGCGTCTCCATCACCCGATCCTTTTCGGGCAGGATGTTACATTCAGAAACAGGGCGCAGCCTCGCGCCCAACAAGACTTGATCGTCGTCATTCGCTCGTCCTCGTCAATCGGCCTCGAGGCCATCAAACGATGAATTTCGCCCCGTCAAGGAGCGGAGGGGGCCTTCCGTAACACGCATCCCGGCCGCCACATTGACGGTAATCAAATCCTGTCCTTTAAACCTTATAATTATGAGCTTTTAGGGCTCCGTATCACTACGGATGGCTATCGGAATTCGGAATTCATCCTGGCCGCGTCATCTTGTCCGGCTGCACCAGGCGGTCGAATTCGCCGGCCGAGACGAAGCCGAGCCGCAGCGCCTCTTCCTTCAGCGTGGTGCCGTTGGCATGTGCAGTCTTGGCGACCTTGGCGGCGTTGTCGTAGCCGATCTTCGGCGCGAGCGCGGTCACCAGCATCAACGAGCGCTCCATCAATTCCTTGATGTGCTTTTCGTCGGCGCGGATGCCGCTGACACAATGTTCGGTGAAGGAGCGCGCCGCGTCCGCCATCAGGCGGATCGAGTGCAGCATGTTGTAGGCGAGCACGGGCTTGTAGACGTTGAGCTCGAAATGTCCCTGGCTGCCGGCGAGTGTGATCGTTGTGTGATTGCCGAACACCTGGCAGCACACCATGGTCATCGCCTCGCATTGCGTCGGATTGACCTTGCCCGGCATGATCGATGAGCCCGGCTCGTTCTCCGGCAGGATCAGTTCGCCTAGCCCCGAGCGCGGGCCAGAGCCGAGCAGGCGGATGTCGTTGGCGATCTTGAACAGGCCGGTGGCGACCGAATTGATGGCGCCGTGCGCCAGCACATAGGCGTCGTTGGACGCGAGCGCCTCGAATTTGTTGGCGGCGCTGGTGAAGGGGAGCTTCGTGATCCGGGCAACGTGCTTTGCAAACAGCTTTGCAAAGCGCGGCTTCGAGTTGAGGCCGGTCCCGACGGCCGTGCCGCCCTGCGCCAGCGGATAGAGATCCCTGACTGCGACCTTCAGCCGCGCGATGCCGCTTTCGACCTGGGCGGCATAGCCGGAAAATTCCTGGCCGAGGGTGAGCGGCGTCGCATCCTGGGTGTGGGTGCGGCCGATCTTCACGATCCTGGCGAACTCCTTCTCCTTCTTACGCAGTGCGCGGTGCAGTTCGCCGAGGGCAGGGACGAGATCGGCATTGATGCGGCTTGCCGCGGCGATATGCATCGCAGTCGGGAAGGAGTCGTTCGACGACTGGCTCATATTGACGTGGTCGTTGGGATGCACCGGCTTCTTGGCACCAAGCTCGCTGCCCAGAATTTCGTTGGCGCGGTTGGCGATGACCTCGTTGAGGTTCATGTTGCTCTGGGTGCCCGAGCCGGTCTGCCACACCACCAGCGGGAAATGATCGTCGAGCTTGCCCTCGATCACCTCGTGTGCGGCACGGATGATGGCGCCGGCTCTGCGCTTGTCGAGCAGGCCGAGCTCGAGGTTGGACTGTGCCGCCGCAAGCTTGACGATGCCAAGCGCATGGACCAGCGAGATCGGCATGCGATCGATGCCGATGCGGAAATTCTGCCGCGAGCGTTCGGTCTGCGCCCCCCAATAACGATCGGCGGGCACCTCGATAGGACCGAAACTGTCGGTCTCGATGCGGGTCGCGAGGCGAGCAGTCTTCGCAGCTTTGGCCATGGGCACATCCATTCCGCCGCGCGAGGTGCCGCACGGCCTCTTCATGTGGTCTTCTATATAGGGAGTTTGGCCGGACGCGACGGTTCGCGGCCAGCCTGGATCATTTCTTGCGGAAACGATCGAGCCGCACGACTTCCGCGCCGCCTGGGTTCGGCGGGCTCGGCTCTTCCGCGGTCTCTGTCGGCTCAACAGCAGGCGCGGGCATCGGCACAGCCGACGGGGCAGGGGCGGCCGGCAAATTCTCGCCCGCCACTTCGGCGTCGGAGGTTTCGAACTGAAGGCCGAACTTCACGGACGGGTCGAGGAAGCTCTTGATGGCGCTGAACGGCACCACCAGCCGCTCCGGAATGCCGCCGAAGGACAGGCCGACCTCGAAACGGTCCTCGTGCACGGTCAGGTCCCAGAACTGGTGCTGCAGGATGATCGTCATCTCTTCCGGATATTGCGCCAGCAACCGGCTCGACAGCTTCACGCCCTCGGCCTTCGATACGAAGGTGATGAAGAAATGATGCTCACCCGGCAGGCCGTGGGCCGCAGCGTCAGTCAGCACTTTCTTGACCACGCCGCGCATCGCCTCGCTCGCCAGCACGTCGTATCGGATGTGATCGGTCGCCATGGTGGTCCTGTTGCATTCCAGGAGACGGGCCCCGTCGGCCCCGACTCGCCAAGCCGCAATAGTACCGCGCCTGACGGGTCAGCAGGAGTCCCCGCCGGGAAGGAAATCAGAGCTTAAGTGGAGGCTTCTGTTGCCAGGTGCCTCCGAACCCCGCCTAACGGAGCTTAACCCGTTAGGACTTTAAGTTGGTCTTTCAAACTGCGTTACGCAGCCTGAGCAACCGGAGCAAAGTTGTCGTTGGCAACTATTGCAGTAGCCCGATAACGGCGGAACAATACCGGGAAAAAGTACGCCCTTTACGCCCTCGTCGATCCTATTTCGCCCCCGCCAAAGCCCGCTTTCGGGTGTGCCCGCTGGTGGGCTTTGGTGGAGGCGCCGGGTACCGCCCCCGGGTCCGAATGGTTTATTGCGACGACCGTTTATTTCCATAGCCGGCGAACCGGCACTCCCAATATAGGGGGCAAAGGTTTCAAAAAACAGGGGTTTCAAGCGGAAAGGGCCGGTTCCCTTTGGATAGGTCCGCGATGGGCCGGAGCCTGATCTTGGCCGCCCTCCGGCTCGCGTTCTAAACTCCTGACATGTCCACGGATTCAGCGCCGGCCGCCCAAGAGTCGGATGATCCCGCCTTTCACGTCCCTCCGCCCGGCCTGATAGCGCTGTTCCTGGCCTTTGGCCGGATGTCGCTGGCCGGGTTCGGCGGCGTCCTGGTATTCGCCCGGCACGCCATCGTCGACCAGCACCGCTGGATGACCGCGGACGAGTTCAACGAGACCTTCGCGCTCTGCCATTTCCTGCCTGGGCCCAACATCGTCAATCTGTCGATGGTGTTCGGATCGCGGCTGCGCGGCATCGCCGGCGGTGTCGCGGCCTTCACCGGGCTGCTATTGCCGCCGACGCTGATCATGACGGTGCTCGCGATCATCTACTTCAGGTTCGGCGATGCGGAGGTGCTGCGTCGTAGTCTCGCAGGCACCTCCTGCGCCGCGGTTGGCCTGCTGATCGCCGTGGTCTTCAGGATGATGACCCCGCTGCTCAAGCGGATGGACGTTGTCGTGCTCATCCTGATGCTTGGCGTGTTCACAGCCATTGGCGCGTTTCGTTGGCCCTTGCAGGCGGTGTTGCTCATCGCGATTCCGTTCAGCATCGCGGCTACCTATGCGATGCGACGGAAGGCAGCAGCATGAGCAGCCAGAACCCGATCTGGGCGCTGATCTCCACCTTTGGACTGATGTCTTTATTCGCGGTCGGCGGCGCTGCCGCCGCAGTGCCCGAGATGCACCGCATCGCTGTCGATGTCCATCACTGGATGACCGAGAAGCAGTTCGCGGACGCCTATGCGATCGCCCAGCTCTCGCCGGGTCCAAACGTGCTGATCGTCACGTTGATCGGCTATGCCGTTGCCGGCATTCCAGGCGCGCTGGCCGCGACACTGGCGATGTGCCTGCCGACCGCCCTGCTAGCCTACTGTGTCGCCCGGCTGCTGAACCGGCCGAGCCAATCGCACTGGCCTGCGCTGATCCAGGCTGCCCTGGTTCCGCTGTCGATTGGATTGATGGCGGCAAGTGCCTTGATCCTCGCGCAGGCGATCGATCGCAGCATTGCTGCGCTGCTTCTGACCGCGACAATTGCGATGATCGCCTCCGTCTCGCGCGTCAATCCGCTGTGGCTTCTGCTCGCGGGCGGACTGTTGGGTTTTGCTGGTATTGTGTGATGAAAATCGCTAGGCAATGATCCGGGGCGGGGATCCATTTCCAGCCGATTAGAACAACAGTGCTCGTGACTTACGGGTCGCGGAGGAGACATGCATGGCCGACACAATGGGCCACTCGGCAACAGCCACCAGAAACACCTCGGTGGCGCTCGGCTTCTGCCTGCTGGCGCTCGCGCCCCAGATTTTCGAATTGATCTGGTCGATCGGGACGATCTTCGGCTGGGGCGCTGGACGCGGTCCGGCTACGGTCCTGATCAGCCACACGACGGCGCTCGTCGCCGGCGCGCCCGCTGCGCTGCTTGGCGCGATCGGCGGTGAGACCAAGAAGGCGTCATCGGATGTCTTGCTGGCGCTGATCTATTCCTATCCGTTGTTCGCAGTGGCATTCGTCACCCTGTTCATGACGATCAAGTCGGCGCAGGACTATATCGGCGGCGTCATCCTGATGGCGCTGGCGCTGTTCGCACTGTGGGCCTCGAGCGATTTGCAGGGCATGCGCGGCTTCTCCTTCGGTGCTGGCACCGCGCCGCGGATGTTCGGCGGATTGCTGGTGGGCCTGTCCGCCGCGATCGCGCTGACCGGCCTTTTGAGCGAGGGACCGGCGCTGGCACATTATTCCTGGCGCGGGCCGCTGTTCGTGATGTGTGCGATCCTGTTCTTTGCCCTGGCGATCCGGCCGCTCGGCCTCGTGGTCTCGGCATTCATGAGCTTCATGATCGCCGCACTCGGATCGCATGAAACACGATGGGTCGAGGCCGCCATCGTCGGCGCCTGCCTGACAGCTGGCTGCGCGCTGCTCTTCCCTTACGTGCTCGGCCTGCCGATGCCGATGTTCCCGCGTTTCCTGGTTCAGTGAGGCCGTCATGGAGCTTTTTGCCAACCTCGCTCACGGTTTCGCCGTCGCCTTCTCTCCGATCAACCTTCTGATGTGCCTGATCGGCGCGCTCGTCGGCACGCTGGTCGGCGTGCTGCCGGGCATCGGCACCATCGCGACAGTCGCGATGCTGCTGCCGATCACCTTCGGACTGCCGCCGGTCGGCGCGCTGATCATGCTCGCCGGCATCTATTACGGCGCCCAGTATGGCGGCTCGACCACCTCGATCCTGGTCAACATTCCGGGCGAAGCGACATCGGTCGTCACCGCCATCGACGGCCACGCCATGGCCAAGCAGGGCCGCGCCGGCCCGGCGCTGGCGATCGCCGCGATCGGCTCGTTCTTCG